>JAJCXL010000075.1 GCA_029263435.1 Acidobacteriota bacterium
CGTGAGCATTCTCGGCCGTCTCGCCGGTGCCGTTGCCCACGGCCACCAGCACCGACTGCTTCACCGCGATTTGAAGCTCAGCAACATCTTTATCGACAGCAACGGCATGCTCAAGCTTGCCGGCTTCGGGTTCGGCGCTCTTCTCTCGGCGAGCGTCGGAAACGCCAACGGCTTTCCAGCTCCGGAGCTCATAGCGGGCCAAGGCATCGGCCCGCGCTCGGATATCTATTCGCTCGGCGCACTGATCTTCAACGCACTCACCGAAGTGACTCCCGAGGACACCCGCATCACGGCCACCGGTACGACGCCTTCGCTCCAGAGCCTCGTACCCGAAGCGCCGAAACAGCTCGAGGATCTCCTCGCTCGGTGCTTGACGCAACAACCGGAAGGCCGCTTCGCCTCCGCCGTCGAAGTCGCGCAAGCCGCGCAGGCGCTCGCGGTCTAGCAGCCCTCGCTCCGCCGGTACTGATATATTTGTCGTCCGATGGCGACTTGCTGGTCCTGCGGACGGGTCAAAGGTAGGCGGGTGTGCCCCGCGCGAGGTGGCGACCTCATCTGTTCCAAGTGCTGCGGAACCAAGAGAGGCGTTTCGATCCAATGCCCCTCGGATTGCACTTACCTTCACGGCGCCGACCCCAAGTGGCACTCTGACGCCACTCAGAAGCAAGACGCTCGCTTCATCTCACGCTTTCTCGGACTCAGCGAGCAGCAGATCGTATTCGTCTTGTTCGCCCACAACGCCCTGCTGAGCGCCCGCACGCGCTACGGCGCCGTCACGGACGAGGAGCTCACCGAGATCCTCGCAGCCGTCAACAAAACGCTGTCGACTCGAATGAAAGGCATCGTCTACAACCACCCGTCGAGCTCTCCCCATCTCGACCGACAAGTGGAATGGCTCGTGCGACTCGTGATCGAGCGCAAGAGCCTCGATTCCGTGCCCGACGCATCGGACTCCGACGTGGCGAGGGTGCTCACGACACTCGAAAAAGCCGTACGCGAGCACATCGCCGACGCCCGCGCGAAGGGGAGCTATCTCGACGTCGCGCAGAAGGTGTTGCGATCCAGCTTGGACAACGCGCCTCCGATCGAAATTCCAGGAGACGAACCGAAATCCACTTCGACGGACCTGATCGTGCCGCCCTGAATGCGGTATAATATTTGGATATTCTTCAGTTCGTTCTAGACAAAAAGAGGCGACCTTGGTCGAGATCAGTCACCGAGAGCGTGTCGTTCGGGCAAAGATTATCTACTACGGCCCGGCGGCCGGAGGTAAAACGACGAACCTCGTCGTGCTCCATCGAAGAGCCGATCCCAAACGCCGAGGGGAAATGGTCTCGGTCAATTCGACTCAAGATCGAACCATCCTGCTCGACCTGCTGCCGGTAAAGACCCCGGCATTCCGCGGCTACGAGCTCCGGTTCCAAGTCATCGCGGTGCCCGGTCAGCGTATGTATGCGGCGAGCCGCAAGCTGTTGCTCAACGGCGCCGACGCTTTGGTCTTCGTCGCGAACTCCGCCGCCGATCGGTGGGAGGAGACCATTCAAAGTCTCCGGGAGATGAACCAGAATCTTCTCACCCACGGGCTCGATCCGGCAAAGATCCCGGTCATCCTTCAGTACAACAAACGCGACCTGCCCGAGGTGACGCCGCACGACGCGATGGAGCGCACGCTGAACGCGCGCCATAACGCGAGCTTCTCCGCTGTCGCCATCCGTGAAGAGGGCGTCCTCGAGACGTTCGCCGCGGTTTTGCAAATGGCGATGGAAGACATCGCGCAGCGCTTCAAGCTGGGCGCCAACGTGCGCAACGCGCGCTCGATCGAAGAATGGAACGCGGAGTCGATGCGAAGCATGTTCGGATGGAGCGCCGGCGTTCCCACGACGATGCCGGCGATGCCCAGCGATAACGGCGCGTCCTTGTCCGTTCCCGGCCCTGCCCGCGCGGTTCAAAGCGAGCCGAAGGTCCTGGTGAAAGTGCCCGTCGCCCGATCGGTAGAAGGCATGACTTCCCCATCCGCGGCAACCTCCGCGAGCGATCCTCTCGCCGCGGAGGCTCTCGTCGAGAGCTACGCGCAAGCGGCCACCGATCTGACCAGTGCGCTGGAGGAGATGCGCGAGCAGCGGGATCAAGCGAACAAGCAATCGGTCGATATCGGCGCACCTTTCGCGGCCGCTCATTCGTTGCTCGAGGGCAACGATCCCGACGCCGTCCTCAAATCTCTCGTGATGCGCATCGCCGACGGACTCGGTGCCGTCAGCGCGTCGTTATCGCTCGTGCGGGAGGATGGCGGGCTCCAAAGCGTCATCTTGCACGGTTTGCAGCGTGAGCCCCTGATCTCGGATCTCGACGAGCAGGGCCGTTCGCTCGGCTCGGCCGTCGTCGATGGCGGCAAGTCCCGTCTGTTTTTCAGCGGCGACGCGGGCCCCATCAGCGAAGTGCTCGAGCGAAGCGCGGGCAAGCTCACCTCCGTCGTAGCCATTCCGGTACGCACGACGGTGCACCGACACGGACTCCTCGTGTTCTACTTGCCGCCGGAGTCGATCCCGCCACACGCCGAGTCGACCGATCATCTCGACCGCCTGGGGGGCGGCGTCGCGTTGGTGCTGGAGCTCGCAGCCGGTACGCTCGCGCGAGAGCGTCTCGTCCAGGCCGAACGATCCGCCCTCATCGGCCGTCTCGCCGAGCAAGCCATCGTGGAGATGGGTCCGCCCCTCGACCGCACGTTTACGACGCTCGGACGGCTCAGGACTCAACGAGACGGTCCGGAGTGGCTCAGCACGGAGCTCCTCGGGATGGGGAAAGAGCTATCCCGCACGAAGCGCTTCCGAGACGCGGTGCTCGAGTTCATGGGCGGAGAGCCGCCGGCGATGAATCTCATCCCGCTAGGTCCCATCATCCAAAGCGTGCGAGCCTGGACCGCCGATATCCTCGAGCGCCACTCCGTTCAGCTGCAAACGAGCGATTTGTCTCCCACCGACCGAGTCCGAGCCGACGCATTCTTGCTCCGCTCTGCCTTGTCTGCTCTCGTAGAGCGCTCCCAGCACGACTTGAACGGGCAGACCGGCGGGCTCATTCGGCTCTCGGCGCATTTCACGGATGGAAAAGCCTACATTCAGGTCTCCGATAACGTCGCCAGCATGAAACAGCCGAACTTGGGCGGCGGCGACTACGTTTCTTGGTCTCTAGAGCAAAGTGGAGCGAGCTGGCCGTTGTCCTTCGTGACCAACGTGGTGGACTACTTTCAAGGGCATGTGACCACCACCGCGACGGAATCCGGGAACGAGCTGACGCTGATCCTCCCCGCTCAGTAAGACTTAGCACCCACTCTTCCCCTGAATCCGAAGCTCTCGGGCGGGTGTCATCGCTCGAGCCCGAGATTTGCCGCTCTTCGGGGCAGTGGCATAACATGCACTTGCAACCTTTGGCCGACCCACGATGACTTCCTTCCTCAGACGCTCTTTGTCCCTGGTCGTCACCTTCCGAGAGGGTGAGGCGATCACGGGCATTTTGATGTTCGTCTACGCCTTCCTCGCCATGGCGGCGTATAACAACATCAAGCCCTCCGCGGCTTCGGAGTTCATCGCCGCGCTCGGGGCCGACAAAATGCCCTGGGTGTTCTTGTTCGCGGGCATTTCGATGGGGTTCATCCTCAATCTCTACAGCCGTGCCCTGGCGAAAGTGCCAAAGCTATGGGTCCTTCCAGGGACCCAGGTCAGTGTCATCGCGCTCCTGATAACGTTTTGGTTCTTGTTCCAAACCGGAAGCGAGTGGGTCGCGGTCGCGTTCTTCTTCTTCGGACGCCAGCTCTTGGGCATTTTTCTCATTAGCCAGTTCTGGACCCTCGCCACTGAGATTTACGACCCCCGTCAAGCGAAGCGGTTGTTCGGCTTCATCGGGGCCGGAGCGCTGCTCGGCGGTGGCGCCGGTGCCGGTCTCACCGTCTTATACGTGGAGCAGCTCGGGACGACGAACCTACTGTTGGTCAGCGCCGGCATTCTCGCGGTGTCGTTCTTCCTGGTGCTCGAGATCCAACGCCGTACGAAGCCCGGCACCGAAGGCTCGTTCAAAGTGAAGACCGACGCGGTAGGAGGCGGCGAGGCCTTGTCCTTGCTTCGAAGCTCACGCCACCTCCAGATCATCGCGCTCATCATCGGCTTCGGAGCGCTGGGGGCGCTGACCCTCGAGAACCAGCTCTACATGGTGCTCGAAGAGCAAGTCGCGGCCAAAGACACTATCACCAAATACATCGCCGCCATGACGACGGTCAGCTCTTTCGCGGGCTTCGTGATCCAGTTCGCCACCCCGACTATCTACAGTCGACTCGGGGTCGGTTTCGCGCTCATGGTTCTGCCCATCAACCTGGCGGTGTGGTCCATCTTCGTGCCTATCACCGGCGCGTTGTGGTCCTCCTATACGGCCCGGACCACGGACACGACGCTGCGCTACAGCCTCGACAAGACGACGCGTGAAGTCTTGTTCTTGCCGCTCCCCACCGAGCTCAAGCTGAAAGCCAAGAGCTTCGTGGACGTCGTTGCCGACCGATTCATCGGCAAGGGGTTGGGCTCCATCGTTCTACTCGTCGCGGTGAACCTGATGGGCGCCCGATGGTGGCACCTGAGCTTCATCGCCCTCGCCTATGTGGCGATGTGGCTTCCTCTGACCCGAATGGCGAAGCGGGAGTACTTGAAAGCGTTTCGGCGAAGCATCGAAACGCTCGAGATCGAGCCCGATCGTTTGACGACCGAGGCAGGGGACCTCGCCACCGTCGAGACGCTCGTTGAGGAGCTCGGCGGAGCCGACGAACAGCGAGTCATCCGAGCCATCGAGCTTCTGGAGTCGCTGGACAAGAGCAATCTCGTCACGCCGCTACTGCTGCGCCATGACTCCAGCCGGGTCCGAACGAGAACGCTCGAAGCAGCCCGCGGTCAAGGCGAATCCGTGGCAGCCCGGTGGCTCCCCGCCATCGAGCAGGCCCTCAAAGACGAGGATCCGGGGGTACGAGCCGCAGCCGTCGAAGCGCTGGCCTCGGTCCGCCACGCGGACGTCAAAGGCCTCATGCGACCTTATTTGAGCGACGCGGACCCACGGATCATGGCTACCGCGGCGGTGTCCCTCGCCGGAAGCGACGAGGAATCCGATCGGGTCGCGGCGGAGAAGACGCTCGAAAAGCTCGCCTTCGACAATCGCGATGCCGCGGCCTCCGCTCGACGCGAGGCGGCACGAGCGATTGGACGCACGAGTGATCCGCGGTTCCGCCAGCTCTTGATTCCTCTCTTGAACGATGTCGATCTCGACGTCGCACGCGAAGCCATCAGTAGCGCTCATCTACTCGGTGACGCGGACTTCTTGTTCGTTCCGGTGCTCGTCTCTCTTCTTCGCGACCGCCGCTTGAAAAACGTCGCCCGAGAGACGCTCGTGAGCTATGGCGAAGCGGTGGTACCGGCCCTCACCTTCTTCCTCGATGACGAGCTGGAAGACCCCTGGGTCCGTCGCCATATTCCAGAGGCCTTAGCCTCCATCCCCTCGAAAGCTTCAGTCGAGAAGCTCTCCGATTGCCTGGAGAGCGAGGATGGATTCATCCGCTACAAAGCGATCAAAGGGCTGGAGCGCCTCCACCGCGAGCACCCGGAGCTTTCGATCGCGGAGCCGCCGGTCGAAAAGCTCCTACTCAAAGAGCTCCGCCGCTACTACCGTTATCTGGGCGCGAGCTTCGAGCTGTTCGACAAAGAAGGCGTCAGTCGCGACAGCCTCCTCGAGCAAGCCATCCGGGAAAAGCTCGCACGCGGGATGGACCGCGTGTATCGCTTGCTCGGGCTCATCTACGACTCGGGAGATATCCGCGCGGCGCGGTGGGCCATCGAAAGAGGTACCCCTCAGGCAAAGTCGAGCGCGGTAGAGTTTCTGGACAACATCATCTCGGGCGAGGTCAGAAAGACTCTCCTGCCGCTCATCGACGACGCACCGCTAGAAGGCAAAGTCCGAAAAGGCAACGTCTTGCTCAAGACGAGGCTCCGTGGTGCCGAAGAGACCCTCGCGAGACTGATCTACGACGAGGATGAAGTCATCGCTGCGACCGCGATCGATATCATCCGGGAGAAGAAGATGTGGAGCCTCGCGGACGACCTGGAGCAAGTCCTCCAGTTCAGAGACGCGAAAGACTTCGCGGTATTCGAGTCGGCATCGAACGCGCTCGCCGCGCACCGCTTGAACGTGGAACAACCCGATGCAGCCAATGCAATTTGAACCCTTGGCACCCGTGCCCGCCGTGACGCTGGCGCGCCAGCTGCGAAAGATCCCACTCTTTCGATTCGTTTCTATCGACGAGCTGTTTCGCATCGCGACCATCGCCCAGCAAGTGCGCTACAGCCCGGACGCCAAAGTCCAAGAGAAGGGCAATCCGGCACAGTTCATCCAAGTGCTCCTCGAAGGCCGTTTCGTCACCCGAGACGAAGGCGATGGGGAGCAAACTCTCGAGCCACCCGCGATGCTGGGTTTTCGTGAAGTGCTGGAAGGAACCTCCATTCAAACCGAAGCTCAGGCCGTGGGTGAGTCCATTGCGCTCGCGATGCCTGCGGAAGAGTTTCGCACTTTGCTCTCGGCAAATATCGAGCTCGCACAGGGCCTGTTTCGGATTCTTCTCGAGCGACGAGCGGGAGATGGCGCTCCGAGTCGGGTAGAGATGTCGGCCGTCACCACTCTGGCAGCATCCGAGGGCCCGTTGAAAACGGTCGACAAGGCACTCGTGCTTCAAACCGTGCCGCTATTCGCGCGGGCGACCGGCGAGGAGCTCTTCGCTCTCGCCTCCATCGCTCACGAGCGAGCGCTCGAGCCAGGAGACCAGCTGTTCTCTGAAGGACATCCGACCTCGGTGTGGCTGATGCTCGAAGGTGACGTCGATCTCGCGAGCTCGGCGGGTGAGGTCAGCGAAACCGTCGGACCCGGGAGCTGCTTCGGCATCGAAGAGACCCTCGCGGCGGCCGATTGGGGATGGCGAGCGACGGTGAAGAATCGCGGCACCGCGCTCCATATCGAGCGCGAAGCTCTTTTCGAGCTACTCTCGGATCGGATGGGCCTGCTCCAAGCGATCTTCGGGGCTATCTTTCTCGAAGGCTCGAAGGCTCGAAGGGAAACGATCGCTTTCACAGCTGACTGATATGAAACGACTCGCAGTGTTCATTGGGTTCGCACTCGTCGCGATACTCCATCCGCTCACCGCCTTGGGCCAACAGTATGAGTGGAACGACGTCTCCAGAGTCGTCGCAGTGGGCGACGTGCATGGTGCCTACGACAACCTCGTCAAGGTGCTGCAAAACGCCGAGCTCATCGACGACAAGCTCAACTGGATCGGCGGCGACGCACACTTGGTGCAAAACGGAGACCTCGTCGACAGAGGTCCCGAGTCGCGTAAAGTGATGGACTTCCTCATGAAGCTCGAGGATCGAGCGGAAGACAAGGGCGGGCGGGTCCACCTTTTGATCGGCAACCACGAAGCGATGAACATCGTGGGCATTCTCGACCTCGTGTCGAAGGAGGAGTATGAGGCCTTCATCGACCGGGATTCCCGCAAGCGGCATGAGCAGGCATTCGAGCGCTACTACGACGACCTTCGTCGAGAAACTCGTGAGAAAGGCGAGCGCGCTCCCACGAAGAACGCCGCAAGGAATGATTTCACCGAGAAGTATCCCATCGGCTACATCGAGCATCGACGCGCGTTCGACGCGGACGGTCGCTACGGCAAGTGGATCCGGAGCCACAACACGTCAGTACTGATCAACGGAGTGTTGTTCTCGCATGGAGACTGGAGCGAGAAGTTCGCGGAGATTGGCATCGCCGAGGTCAACGACCGAGTGAGAAAGGAGCTCGCGGGCGAGCTCGAGATCAACGACGGACTCACGTTCGATGAAGCATCGCCCCTGCAATATCGAGGACTCGCCAATGTGTCGCTGAACGCAATCACACAGCAGCATGAGCAACCTCGAGTCGATCGTATCTTGGAGCGTCTGGGCGCGAGCCGCATGGTCGTCGGGCACACCCTGACGCCCGGCTGGATCGAGTCCCGCTACGAGGGAAAGCATGTCAGCATCGACGTCGGTATGTTGGAGATCTACCGCGGAGGCCATCGGATCGCGCTGGAGCTGGAAGGCGACGCGATGCGAGCCATTCACGACGGCGGGAAGGTCGATGTCCCGACAGATTTGAACGAGGAGAACCTCGCGGAATACACGGCATTGGTCGCAGCCGTCGACCCGGAGAACCTCGATGCACAGCTGAGCCTCGTCGACACCATGCTCGGGAGCGGGCGCGAGGCCGAAGCGATGCCGCTCGTCGAGAAGCTCTTCGAGACCTCCGAGTACGTCCCGTTTCGCTATCGCGACATTCTCGGCGCCCATTATGAGGCGCGGGGTGACATCGCGGCCGCGCGGGAGCAATACCTGGCCTATGTCGACGGCATCGCCGTTCTCGTGGAGAGAAACGCCGAGAACACCAATCTCGCGAATCTTCTCGCGCGTTATTGCGTCGACAAAGGGATCGAGCTCGATCGAGCGCTTCGAGCGATCACTGCCGCACTGGACCACGCCCCCGACAACTACGGCTTCCTGGTAACGAAAGCCCGGGTTCATCTCGCCCAAGGCAGCTATCCAGAAGCCCTCGGTCTCCTAGAAAGTGCGACCCCGCCAGCCGGATTCGAGTACGACACCTACTTGCATACCGGATCCGCTCACGCCGGACTGGGGGATACCGAGCTCGCTCGGACTTGGTACGACAAAGCGATCGAGCTCGAGCCCGAGCGTGCGGAAGCGCGCGACGCGCGATCACGCCTCGGCACTCAAAGATAAAAAAGAAACGCCGGCCGCGAGCTCGAGGCTCGACGACCGGCGCAGCGATCTTTGAGAAATGGTGGTTGACTACTTCTTCGGCGGAACGACGCTGTCTTTGCACGCCTTCGCAACCCGAAATTTCACGACGGTCTTTTTCGGGATCTGAATCTCTTCGCCGGTCTGGGGGTTGCGCCCCTTGCGAGCATTCCTCACCGACTTCACCAGCTTGCCGATTCCTGGAATGATGAACTGGCCAGTCTTCTTGGTCTCACGCACCGCTACCTCCGCGAGTGCATCGAACCACTGGACTGCCTGCTTCTTCGGAACTTGCATGCTCTCAGCAAACTCCGCAATGATTTGCGTCTTCGTCATCGGTTTCGTCGCCATTCGTTGGGTCTCCTTTTGCGATTGCAACCAGCCCTATTGGTGAACTGTCTGCGACATAACAGGTAGCTCGAGCGATCCCGTAACGGCATCGCACTCGCTTCCAACATCAAGATAGCGTTGTTCTATTCAGATGAACAGGTATCAAACGCGCACATTCTAGTCTCGTTACCGCGATTGCGCAAGCGAGAAACGCGAAATCGCTGCTAAAAACGCCCGTTTTCGTGCTTGTTTTCCGGTTTGAGGTCCGTAGTCGCGCCATAATGCCCTCATGCACGAGCTCGAGGACGCCTCAGGAACCGTGCACTCTCCCGACTTTCGCGGCAGCCGAGTCGTGAGCATGGTGCCATCCGTGACGCAAACTCTCTATGCCCTTCGCGCTCAGGACCGCTTGGTGGCAGTCACTCGATTCTGAGAACGACCGGTCGAAGCCCGTCGTGAGTGTCGTGTCATCGGAGGAACGAAGTCCCCGCACATCGACGAGATCCTCGCGCTCCAGCCCGATCTCGTCCTCGCGAACAAGGAGGAGAACCGCCTCGAGGATGTCGAGCGCCTCCGGGAGCGGACCTCGGTCTACGTCTTCTATCCCCGCGATGTCGATCGCGCGGTCGCCGATATCAAGATCTTGTCTCGGCTCGTCGACCGGGCAGACGTTGGGGATGCACTTGGCGCGACGATTCAGACCGAGCGCCTCGCGCTAACACCCGTCCCGAGCTTTCGATTTCTCTACGTCATCTGGCGTAAGCCCTACATGGTCGCCGGCAGAGACACCTTCATCGACGCGTTGCTTTCAGAGGCCGGAGGGGTCAACGTCGCCCCTACCGCAGGCAGATATCCGGAGGTCACTGCCCAAGAGATGGCGGCGCTTCGGCCGGAGGTCGTGCTTCTCGCCTCTGAGCCATTTCCGTTCGAGCAAACCCATGCGCGCGAGCTTCGCGCGGATCTACCCTCGGTAGACGTGAGGCTGGTGGATGGACAGCTCCTCTCGTGGCACGGTGCGACTCTCCGAGAAGCACTTCCCTACGTTCGAGCCCTGAAAGAATCGATCCTCAGCGCGACCTGAGAAGCTGCTCCACCGTGAGCAAGCGTCCATCCACGATGATGACTTCGGTCTTTCGAAGGTTCTTGATGTCATCGATGGGGTCGCCTCCCAGAAGCACCAAGTCGGCGATCTTACCGGCTTCCACCGTACCGAGCTCGTCCGCCACGTTCAGCGCTTCCGCGGCGAATTGCGTCGCACTGCGAAGCGCCAAGCTGGGCCCCAGCCCCGCCTCGGAGAGTTGCTCGATCTCGAGAATCAAGCTCAATCCATAGGGGACGATCGGCGAGTCCGTCCCCGCAAGGATCCGCCCCCCCCGCTCGGCAATCCGCTGCACCGTCGAAAAAATCGGCGCCATGACCGCTTCGGAGCCCGCTACGTCCTCAGAAGGAACCACACTCTGGAACTGTCGGGTCACCCAAGCGGGAAACAAGATACTGAGTCGACTCTCGTGCAACAGCGCAGGCTCCCGTGCGAGCGCCAGGCTAAACCCGCCATAGATGAGCACGGTGGGCGTGAAGTTCACCCCAGAGCCTCCGATGAGGTCCACGACATCGCCGTAGCTCTCTCGCAGGTCCGTGAGCTTAGGAGAGTAGCCTCGGCGAGACGTGCCCGCGACGTGCTCCACCCCGTCGATCCCGTATCGGATGGCGGGATAGATCTCGTGGGACGTCACGAACACGCCCTGACGATGGGCTTCTTCGATCACGAGTTTTTGGAGCTCGTCCGGAAACCGCACGTAGGTCTTGATGAGATCGTATTCGAGGTCGAGAGCGCGCTGCGCCTCTTGCTCGAGCTCCTCCATGTTCCCGACCGCGAGGCCGCCCGAATAATAGATTCGATCCCCGTCCAGGGTGCCTCCCGTGAAATACACCCGCGGACCCACGCGTCGGCCGGCGCGGATGGACTCTCGCTCCTCCAAAACCCGGAACGGAGCATCCGCGGGCGTCCTCATGGATGTCACGCCGTATGAGAGCCACACTTTGCCGTGTCGGGATCCGAACGCAGGCAGGCTCAGATGGGTGTGCATCTCGATGAGACCGGGAATGAGAGTCTTTCCGGTCCCATCGATGACACGGATGTCATCCGGAGCCATATCGGTGGTTTCGGAGATGCTCTCGATACGCCGCCCCTGGAGCATGACGTCGCGACCGTCTCTCGCGGGCGCGCCGGTGCCGTCCAGGACTCTTACGTTGCGAATGAGAAGGCGTCCGGTCGCCGACTCGACCTCGTAGTCATGACGGATGGGGACCGACTCGCTTTCTCCGGTCGAGAGGTCGAGTCGTCGTAGGCCGCGCGGCGTCAAGAACAGCAGACCGCGAGAATCGCCGAGCCAGCTCGGAAAATCGACGGTCTCGCCGTAGACAGGGCGTGCCTGGCCGGTAGGGTCCCCGGAGACGCTCACAGGAAGCGTCCACAGGCCGCCGTCCATGCCGAACGCGAGCGTACGTCCATCGGGGCTCCAGACCGGGCCCTCGCCGTCCCGACCGGCGATACTCCCGACGGGCTCATCCAAAACGCGCTCCGCCCCGCTCGTGGTATCCACGATCGTGATGCGGTTGTAGCCTTCCCGAAAACGGGTCGAGAGCGCCTCGTGGATCGACAGCGCCACGTGCACGTTGTCACTCGACCAGGACGGCTGACTCACTCCTCGCCTCGCGGGCGTCAACGCGCGGGGCTCGCTACCATCGAGCTTCAAGACGTGGAGGCGCGAACGCTCATCGACATAGGCCAAGCTCGAGCCGTCCGGAGACCAGGCTGGGGCGAGCTCCGCTCCGATACTCGTCGTCAGTCTTTGAGCGGGTCCGCGAGCGTCGGACCGAGCGTCCTTCATCCACAAGTCCATCGTGCCGGCGCGGTCCGAGCTGAAGACGACCGAGCGCGAGTCCGGAGACCAGCTCGGATCGGCGTCCAAGTACTCGTCGCGCGTGAGAGCGGTAGGGACGCCACCCTCGGCCGGAACGACCCAGAGGTCTCCCAGTGCCGAGAACACGATGGACGCGCCATCGGGCGAAGTGACCGGATGGACCACGCCTCGCACCGGGAGAACGTCCCCATCCTCCGGAAAAGTAACGGCCCGCCGCTCGTAGCTCGGCCGATCCAGCGTCACTCGCGCTTCGAAGGGGATGCGGATGGGCCCCACCGATGCCGTGGGATCGTCTTCGGATCCGGTCGCGTCGCCTGCTGCCGCGAGAGGAAGCCGCCACAGTCCTCCGGCGGCGGTGAAAAAAATCTGCCCGTCGGCCCAGACCGGTCGAAACGGAAAAACGTCGGGAGGCGTCTCCACGTCTCGACGCGTCCCCGCGTTGACGTCGAAGACAGCCAGGCGGCTCGCCACGGGTGCGGGCCCCATCGCGTCGGCGCTGGTCGAGCCCATCTCGAGCACCCTCAAAGCGACTCGATTCCCATCCGGACTGACGGATGGAGAAGCGATACGGTGAGGGAATGCGGCAAGCTGCACCGGCGCATCCACTACCGGATAAGACACCGAGTACAACGCCGTGTCCGCCGGATCTCGTTCGGACACGAAGACGATCAAGTCTCCGGACGGAGACCAGGCCGGCATATAGTCGTTCGCGTCATCGACACTGACCCGTTCGAGCTCTCCGGTCTCGAGCACCAGGACCCAAATGTCGTAATTGCCGGAGCGGTCCGAAGCGAATGCGACTCGGCTGCCGTCCGGGGAGAACACGGGCTCGCGATCGTCGAAATGACTGTCGGTCAACGCCGCCGCGTCGCTCCCGTCAGCATTCATCGCCCAGATATCCCACGTCCCGGCGCGAAACGATTGAAACACCACCCGGCGGCCATCCGCGGACACGTGCGGGGCTCGATCATCGCCGAGACCATCGGTCAACGCCTGCGCCTGACCGCCTTCAGCGGGCAGCGACCACAAGGTGCCCTGTAGGTCGAGGATGAAGCTGCCATCCGCGCTGGAACGAGCCGCCGCGAAGTTCGTCCCCTCCGTCAAAACGAGCTCGGTCTGTTGGCTCCGCACGGGTGCACTCGTGGCCAAGACGAGTAAGAAGGCGAGCGTTCCCGCACGTGAAATCATCCGCAACTTCATATGTCCAAACGCTACCACAGCGGTTGCACCCACACTAGCAAGCCCGTAACGTAGCAGCGTGAGCAAACGAAAGACCTTTGTTCTTCTAATATCCATGGCACTCCTGGGGCCGGTTTGCGCTCCGTCGCAGGACCGCCCGGCGGGCACGAACCGCCTGTACCACGAGTCGAGCCCTTATCTGCAGCTTCACGCCAACAATCCCGTGGATTGGTACCCATGGGGCGATGAAGCGATCGAGCTGGCGCGGACCCTCGACCGACCCATCTTCCTCTCCATCGGGTACTCGACCTGTTACTGGTGCCACCGCATGGAGGAGGATGTGTTCGAAAATCCCGAGCTCGCCGCCATGATGAATGAGCGGTTCATCAACATCAAAGTCGATCGTGAAGAACGGCCCGATCTCGACGAGATCTACATGACGGCGACACAGCTCATGACCCGGCGCGGGGGCTGGCCGAACTCGGTCTTCCTCACGCCGGCGCTCGAGCCGTTCTTCGCCGGGACTTATTTTCCGCCTGAGGACCGAGGACGCTCCATCGGTTTCAGGACGGTGATCACACGTATCGAAGAGCTCTGGGTCACGGAGCGTGAAGCGGTCGAAGAATCCGCCGGCCGCATCGCGGCGGCGGTAAAAGACACCGTCGCGAGTGGTGCCGCGCCGGCGGAGGCGGTCCCGGGTGCCGACGGCGTCGAGCTCGCGCTCACTTCCCTCCGGGATACGTTCGACGAGGCGTGGGGCGGATTCGGAGCGGCGCCCAAGTTCCCCTCGCCTGCGAACTTGTTTCTCCTCCACGCACGAGCGGTGGACGGCAACGCCAACGCGCGACACATGTTGGTCGAGACCCTGCGTCATATGTGTCAAGGGGCGCTCTACGATCACATCGGTGGCGGATTTCATCGCTACGCGACCGACGAGAAGTGGCGGGTCCCCCATTTCGAGAAAATGCTCTACGACAACGCTTTTCTCGCGGAGATCTTGATAGATACCGCGAGGCTCACCGCCGATGAAGAGCTTGCGCGCTTCGCGCGAGGTACGCTCGACTTCGTCCTCGAGCGCATGACTCTTCCTGACGGCGGATTCAAATCAGCGATTGATGCGCAAACCGACGGTCGGGAGGGTGCGTATTACGTATGGAGTCGCGAGGAGCTAGAACGAGTCCTCAGCGAGAAAGAGCTCGCGTTCATCGGCCCCATTTTCGGCTTCGACCAGGCGCCGAACTTCGAAGAGCACGACTACACCGTGTTTCTTTCGGACTCGATCAGCGCGCACGCAAAACGCTTGGGACTCACTCGTGCCCGCGTGCTCGACCAGCTCGCCCCCGTCATCGGCAAGCTCCGTGCCGTGCGGGACGAGCGTGAGTTTCCGTTGATCGACGACAAAGTCCTCTCCGATTGGAACGGCATGATGATGAGCGCGATGGCGAAGGGCGGAGAGTTCTTCGAGGACGCGCGCTACACCAGCGCCGCCTCTCGTGCTGCCGAGTTCATCCTCGAGCATCTCGGAGGAGACGAGCGCATCCTTCGTCACGCGTGGCGCAACGGTGAAAGCAAAGTCGACGCTTTTTTGGACGACTACGCCTTCCTGATGCGCGGGCTCGTCACGCTTCACCGCACCACCGGCGAGCCTCGATGGCTATCCGCGGCAGAGAAGCTGGCGGGCGAGCTCGAGCTACGACTGAGAGACCCGGCGGGGGGGTACTACCAGAGCACCGCCAACCCATTGAACTTGTTCCAGTCGAAGGGCGTCATGGACGGCGCGATCCCCTCGGGAAACGGGGCGGCGGTAGAGGCTCTCTTGAACCTCTCCGAGCTTACCGGAAAGACCACTTATGCGAGCCGCGCGGAGGCCGCGATGCGAGCGTTCGCGGCGGACTACACGCAGTACCCGGCCGCAACGAAAACTCTCGGGGTCGCCATCGCTCGGTACCACCGCGACAAGCCCGACGCGGGCGGAGGCACCGGACTCCCCACATCTCTCGCCGAATCCATCGTCGACGGCTCGGTCGAGCGCGTCGGCGACGAGTTCAGATTATCCCTTCAGATCCAAGACGGGTGGCACGTGAACGCGAATCCTGCCTCGTCGCCCTATCTGATCCCAACGGAAGTCGCAGGCGATGTCTCTGGAGTCCGCTACCCCGAAGGTGAGGCGCTGCAATTCTCTTTCACAGACGAAGCGATCTCGGTCTATAGCGGCAACGTCACCCTCGAAGGCAAGTTGTCGGGCCAGCGTCTGGTCCTGACCTATCAGGCTTGCGACGACAGCCGATGTCTGTCTCCGGTCGATAGGACGTTCGAAGTCTCCCCGCGATGAAGCAACTGGCAGGTCTAGCTTTGCTCGTGAGCGTTCCGTGCTGGGCGCAAGCCGACGAACGTGTCGCCGCACTCATCGAGGAGGCGCTCGCGAAAGACGGTCATGGAGGGCTCAGCGTTGGTCTCATCGAAGGCGATGCGCTCGTGTTCTCGGCCGGATATGGCTACGCGGATACACAAGCGCAGATCGAGGCCACTGCTGAGCACGTGTATCGGATTGGCTCGATCACGAAGCAGTTCACCGGCCTCGCGCTCGTCAAGCTCGCGCACGAGGGAACGCTCGCGCTCACCGCACCCGTCGAGGATTTCGTCCCCGAGACTCGAGCGATCCGAGACCGGGTCGATCCCGCACCTCCGATCACGCTGATTCAGTTGGCCACCATGACCTCGGGCCTCTCGAGAGAGCCACGGAATCTCTCAGTCTATCTCGAAGGACAGGCTTCCGACTGGTCCGATGTCGTGCTCAGAGCGCTTCCGGAAGTGCGTTACGACTTTCCGCCCGACACCCGATACCAATACTCGAACATCGGCTACGCGATTCTGGGTCTCGCGCTCGAGCGAGCACTGAAACCCGGAGGTTCCGACTACATGACCTACATCCGGGAAGAGTTCTTCGAGCCCTTGGGAATGTCGGACACCGATTTCGTGCCTCGCGAATCCTTTCGCTCTCGCATCGCAGCGGGGTACCACGTCGAAGACGACGGCACCGTTGACGCCGAGACTCCCGCCGCCGAGCACGCGGGCCGAGGCTACAAAGTCCCCAATGGCGCCGTCTACTCGACGGTGGCAGATCTCGCGCGCTTCGTGTCGTTCCAGCTCGGCTACGGGCCGCAGAGCGTGCTGCCGAAAACGGTGCTCGAAGACAACCTCGGCCGGTCGAGCTCGTCCGACGGCACGTTGAGCGCAGGCTACGGGATCGGCTTTCGGGTGGTCCGGCGCGGCGAGCTCATCATCTTTGGCCACGGAGGCTCGGTCGCGGGCTATCGCGCGGGCGCCTACTTCGACAGGGCGAGCGACAAGGGCGTCGTCGTGCTT
>JAJCXL010000076.1 GCA_029263435.1 Acidobacteriota bacterium
GCGTGGTCGAAGAGGGTGACCTCCTCGTGGAGATCGTCGACAACGACCCCGAGATCCTCGAGCGGATGGGACGTGAGCGCACCGCCTATCTTCGGAAGCTCGAGGCGTCGCAAGCCGGCATGGCGGCTCTCTCCGAGCGCATCCTCGGGCTCGAGCAATCCAGGCTGAGCGCACTGAGTGCGGCCGAGAACTACGTCGAGATGGCCAAACAAAGAATCCATGGCGCGGAGCGGAAGGTCGATGCCGCCGAAAGCACGCGCGACACGTCCGAGCTCAACCTCGTCCGCGTCACGCGCCTGTTCGACCGCGGACTCCGCTCGAAGAGAGACCTGGAGCTAGCTGAGCTCGACTTCGCCAAGGCCGAGGCAGAGCTCGACCGCGCCCGAGCGGATGCCGAGGCTGCCCGAGAGGATCTCCAAGCGCGAGAGTCGCAGCTGGACAAGACCGACGCCGATACGCGCGCCTCGCTCGAGAGCGCTCGGTCGTCGCTCGCCTCCGCTCAATCCTCGGTCGCTTCCAACGAAGCTACCGTGCAACAGATCGATGGGAAGCTCGCTCAACAGGCCACGATGAGCGTGCACGCCCCAAGAGCGGGAACGGTCTTGCGTTTGCTCGCGCAGCCGGGAAGTGAGTTCGTCAAGCAGGGAGACCCGCTCGTTCTGCTCGTCCCGACGGCCGGTGACCGGGTGGTCGAGCTCTGGGTCAAGGGAAACGACATGCCTCTCATTCACGCGGGGGATCCGGTTAGGCTCCAGTTCGAAGGGTGGCCGGCGGTGCAGTTCGTCGGATGGCCTTCGGTTGCGGTGGGGACGTTCGGCGGCCGAGTGACGCTCGTCGATGCGACCGACGATGGGAAGGGTCGTTTCCGGATCCTTGTCGTGCCCGACCCCGACGACGAACCGTGGCCTCGAAAGCAGTTTCTCCGGCAAGGCGTACGCACGAATGGTTGGGTCCTTCTCAAGGTGGTGCCGCTATGGTACGAGCTGTGGCGCCAGTTCAACGGCTTCCCGCCGGTCATCTCGATCGACGAGCCGGATCCGGTAGCGGCCGGGGTCGAGAAATGATCTTGGCGTGGGCGTTGTCGGCGGGACTCGGGCTTGGCGCAGCTGCAGGCGGTGACGGCCCGATCACGCTCGAGGATGTCCTCGCGTCTACTGAACGTCACTATCCGCCTCTGCTCGCCGCGATTCAAGAGGTGGAGCAGGCTGAAGGCGCCAGTCGGGCCGCCGACGGGAAGTTCGACACCCGAGTCCGCCTGGGTGGTGCGGCGGACCAGTTCGGGTTCTACGAGAACTACCGCATCGACCTCGGACTGGAGCAATCCATCCAGTGGTGGGGGGCGAAGCTCTACGCGGGTTGGCGCCTCGGAGAGGGTGGCTTTGCGCCTTATAGCGGCCTCCAGGAGACCCGAACCGGGGGTGAGTACCGCGCGGGGATCAAGCTCCCGCTTCTCCGGGGACGTTCGATCGACGACCCGCGTGCTCGGCAACGCCAGGCCACGATCGGTGTGAATGTGGCGGAGCTCTCCGTGATGGAGCGAGGGCTCGTCATCCGACAACTCGCGACCGATGCCTACTGGGACTGGGTTGCCGCCGGTAGGTCGCTCGAGATCGCCCAGAACTTGCTGGCGATCGCGGTCAGCCGCGACGAGTATCTTCGGGAAAGCGTCGAGGCTGGGGCACTCGCTGCGGTCGAGGTCATCGACAATCGCCGGGCGATCCTCAAGAGACGATCCGAGATCGTGTCTGCCGAGCGGAAACTGCGCAAAGCCGCGATCTATCTATCGCTCTATTACCGAGATCGAATAGGCGAGCCGATCGTGGCTCCTGAGTCGCGTCTGCCGAGCTTCCCTGTGCCGGGGCTCCAAATCTCACGCCAGCTCGACGAGGATTTGCGCCTCGCGCTCCTCCGAAGGCCCGAGCTTCAATCCATACGGGCCGAGTCGGAGCAGGTAGGTCTCGATGAGAGCCTCGCGTCGAACAGCGTCCTTCCATCTCTCGATCTGGCGCTCGGGGTCACCGCGGAATCAGGAGTGAATCCCGATGTGAAGCGTGGTCCGTCGGATCTCAAGGCGGGCGTCGTCTTTTCTCTTCCGATACAGCGTCGGGAAGCGACCGGCAAGCAGCTGAAAGCTCGCGCCAAACTTCAACAACTACGACTCGAGGAAAAGTTCCTCGAGGAAAAGATCGAGGCAGAGGTTCGGGATGCGCGCGTCGCCCTTGAAACGAGCTACGAAAAGACACAGCTCCTCGAAGAGGAAGTCGTCGTCACGCGTGAGCTCGAAGCGCTCGAACGGGACCGGTTCGATCTCGGTGACAGCAACCTCTTCACCGTGAACCTCCGCGAAGCCGCGACGGCGGATGCCGAGAGGCGTAGGGTCGAGGCGCTCGCGAGCTATCACCGCGCGCGTGGGTTCTATCGTCTCGTCATCGCCGAGCCGTGATCGGTTCGGGCGAGAACGGCTGAGCGGTTCGGCCGCGGTGTCTCGTCGCAGGCAAGCCGGCGCAGGATCTGGCCGCGTCTTCGCCAAAGCGCATCGAGATGACGCACGGTGACGAAAGGGCGAAGCGAATGAAGCGCGTCGCGATCGAGATCCAAGAGAGACTGGACCAGCTCATCCGAGCACGCCGGCATGTCGTCCATCCTCGCGTTCGTGTAGAGACGGAAAGATCGCGTGTGGTCGATGAACCAGACCCGGTCTCGTGTGTCCACCAGGACGTTGCCGGGATGCCGATCGAAGTTGTCGATGAGCGCGTCGAACAGGTACATCTTGCGAAACTCGTCCGGTTTCCGCTCGGCAGCCTTCGGACCATCGGTGTCGTATCGGTTCTGGTACTCGGTGGTGGCGTGCTCGACCCACAGCTGGACCGAGCCTGCGGTGCCGTCGATCGTACGCAAGACACAAGGCGGCACGTTGTCGACCCCGAGTAGTCTTGCGAGTCGATAGGCGGCGCATTCGTACAAATAGCTGTCGTGAAAGTCGCGGATGGTGAGCTCTCCGACACGAGCGGTCTTGTGTTTCTTGTCGACGGTGCGAAAAATGGCTCGTGCCTCGACGCCGTCTCGACGCATCGTCAGTTTGAGCGGTCGATTTCTAGAGCCTTCGAGCTCTTTCGAGGACACGATCTCCGCGGTAGCGAGGAAATCCAAGGCGTCTTCGTCCGTGGCGAACGGCAGCATCGTCCCGTCCGCGGCCAGCCATTGAGGCGAGAACGCGAGTAAGAAAAAGGCGCCGATCATTTCTTGAGAATACGGGACCAAAATGCAAAAGTTCCCGCCTCTCGCTGGAAGGCAGTGAGGAAACACGGCATAATTTCTCCGGGAGAGCTTCTCTATGAGATGGCGAGTGTTTTTTTCGGCCGCCGCGGTCCTTCTCGCGTCGACGATATCCGCTGCGACGGGTGATGAGTGGGGGGCACCGTCCGTCGTGAATGCGGCGGAGAGTCGGGACCATGAGACCCTTCGGACCTTGCTGTCGGAAGGGGCTGACGTGAACAGCGCGGCCGGTGACGGCATGTCCGCCCTCCATTGGGCGGCCTATCAGGGTGACGTCGAGATGGCGGAGCTCTTGCTCTTTGCGGGCGCGAACTCGAGCGCTACCACCAGGCTCGTCGGCTTCACGCCTCTCTTGCTCGCGGCCAAAGCCGGGCATGCGTCGATGATCGAATTGTTGCTGGGGGCGAGGGCGGACACCGAAGACCGGACGTCGACCGGGACGACCGCTCTGATGTTCGCCGCGGCGTCCGGCAGTGTCGACGCGGTCCGATTCCTACTCGATGCGGGCGCTGACGCCAATGCCACCGAGTCGACCGGCGGACAGTCACCGCTCATGTTCGCGGCGGCCCATGGTCGTCGCGACGTCATCGCCTTATTGACGTCCCGAGGCGCGGACGTATCCGCAGCGACGGAAGTCATCGACGCGCCCGCGCTGAACCAATCGCTCGACGAAGGGTTTCGTGAGCGTATCGAGCAACTAAAGAAGGACCGAGAAGAAGCTGCCGACGCCGTCGGCGATACCGAAGAAGCCTCGGTCGTCGAGCCGGAGAAAAAACGAAGCTTCTTCGCGCGGCTGTTCGGGTGGATGGTTCCTGGTCGCGGCGTCGACGAAAAAGCTCCTGAGCGTCGTCAGCGAGAGTCCTACGGCGTTCGCGTCGGTCAGCAAGGAGGCATGACGCCGTTGCTCTTGGCCGCGCGACAGGGTGAGGAAGCGTCCGTTCTCGCACTCCTCGAGGCTGGCGCCGCCGTCAATCAAGTGGCGGCGGGGAGTCAGACGAGCGCTCTTTTGATCGCGACGATGAATGGTCACTTCGACCTCGCGCTGAAGCTCGTCGGACTCGGTGCGGATCCTAACCTCGCGGCGGAGCCGAACCACGTCACGCCGCTCTATGCGGCCATCAATCTCCAATGGGCGCCGCATGCGATGTATCCGCAGCCAACCGCGCACAAGCAGCAAGAAGCCACCCATCTCGATCTCATGAAGGCTCTGCTCGAGGCGGGGGCCGACCCCGACGCGCGGTTGACCAAGAAAGTCTGGTTCATGCATTACAACTTCGATACCTCAGGTCTCGATGAGACGGGTGCGACTCCTTTCTGGCGCGCGGCCTATGGGAGCGACGTCCCCGCAATGGCGCTTCTGAGAGCGTACGGAGCCGATTCAGACATCCGGACCCAGAATGCCGGCCGCCGAGCTTTCGTCGCGGAGGCCGGTAAGAAGGAGAAGGACCCGTCGGGGCTGCCGCCGGTGCCACCGGGAGGGCCGTCGATGACCCCGCTCCACGCGGCGACGGGCGCGGGCTTCGGTTCGGGATTCGCTGCGAACGATCACCGCAATCACCCGGCCGGGTTCATGCCGGCGGTCAAATATCTCGTCGAGGAATGCGGCGTCGACGTCAATGCCCGCGACCACGACGGGACCACCCCGCTTCATAACGCAGCCTCGCGGGGCGACGTGGAAATGATCGACTATCTCGTCTCGAAGGGCGCGGATGTCACCTTGTTGAATCGCCGCGGCCAGAGCACGGCCGACATGGCGAACGGGCCGGTCCAACGCATCAACCCTTTTCCCGAGGCTCGAGACAGGCTTGTGAGCCTAGGCGCGGTCAACCACGACCGCTGCGTTTCCTGCTGATCTCCTGCGGAGCCGGCCGGAGCCGGTCTCCGCGGGAAGGCTCATTTCGACGGGAGTAATCCGCCGAGCGCCCAGCCAATCGAGCCGGCAACGGCCCCGATGATACTGTTGACCACGACGCCCACCGCACGAGCACCGAGCGCCGCGCCCATGGTGACGGCTTGCTCATCGTTTCCGAAGATGGCGATAGGGTCGTTGAAATGAGTCGAAGCACCGAGCACGATCGAACCGAGCGTGCCGGTGACGATCAACACTTGGGCACCAACAGCGATGAGGATTCCCGTGACGGCGGCATAGCCGACGCTTTGACCGCGAAAAGATCGCGACATCGCGCCCCAGATCAGGCATAAATGCACCGTCATGGGTACCATCGCGAAGAGTCGATTGCCGAGCTCATACGAGCCTCCGGCAGCACCGACGATCAATTTTCCCACGAAGAACAAGACGAGCAGAACCCATGCGAGACGGACGAAATCTATTTTTTCTTTCAAAGCTCACCTCCGATAGCATGAAGACCGCGGCCAAAGATCCGCAGGCTCATGACGGTGAAGAGTACAACGGATCGAGAGTTGGAATGAGTGACAGAATGAAACGACGAGTGCTTGCTCTAATGCTCCTGGCCGCGACGGCTTCCGCGGACGACTATCCCCGAAGCCCGGGGCTCGATGTCTTGCACTATCAGTTCCGCCTCGAGCTCGCGGACGACACCGATGCGATCTCCGGCGAGACTCTCGTCATCATCGATCATACGAGCGAGACGACCACGGAGCTCGCACTCGATCTGATCGGGCCGAGCGGGGAGTACGGGATGGAGGTGAGCGCGGTCACGTTGGACGGCGAGCCCGCTGCCTACACCCACGCGGGCGACAAGCTTCGAGTAGCGCTCGGGAGGTCGACTCCGGCGCAAAAGCAAATCCGTATCCACTACGCGGGCATACCCAAAGACGGGCTTGTCATTGCCGACAATAAGCATGGCGACCGAACGTTCTCCGCGGATAACTGGCCCAACAAGACTCGATTCTGGCTTCCCACTCTCGATCACCCCTACGACAAGACCACGTGCGAGTTCATCGTTACCGCGCCGGATCACTACCAGGACGTGGCAAACGGCTTGAAAGTCGAGGAGACGAGTTTGGAACGTGGTCGCAAGCGAACGCACTGGAAGCAGTCGGTGCCCATCGCGACCTGGCTGATGGTGATCTCGGCCGCGCGCTATGCCGTCCAGTGGGTAGATGACTATGCCGGCATCTCCATTCAGACCTGGGTCTTTCCGCAAGACCGAGACGCAGGCTTTTTCGATTTTGCCCGCGCGC
>JAJCXL010000077.1 GCA_029263435.1 Acidobacteriota bacterium
TAGAGCTCGCAAAGCGCTCGGTTCTCCACCAGATCGGTCACGAGGAGTCGCAGCCCCCCGCGCCAAGCGCGCTCGAGCCCTTTCCAGTACGTGCCTTCGTGGGTCAATGAGAAATGTTTCGGCCAACCTGTGAAGCTCGGCCAGCCATCGTTTCCGTGAGTGCCCACGAGGCTCCCCTGGGACAACAAGTTCTCGGCGAGAGCGAAGCGGCCTTCAAGAGCGTGATCCGAGCAGTCCACCATCGCATCGGCGACTCCGTATCGGCTCCAGGGTCGACCGCAGTGGAACAGACCGCCGAGAAACTCGAATGCCGTGATGTGGACATGCGCGTCGAGGTACCCTTCGACTTCGGCCCCCGGACCCTGCCCCATGAGGGGCGTGCCGGAGGCATTGACCTCGACCTCGGGAAAATCAGCGCAACCGGTCGCGGGCTCGAAGCTCCACCGAAATCCGGCGCCAGGCCTCTGGTTCACTCGTCCGAGCCATGAGACTCCAAGGCTTGCGCCCGTCGCCACGTTCGTCAACCGGAGCGCTTCGCCATTTGGCGTGAGCTGCCAATCGGCGGAAGGGCCTGCGCTACGCGAAGGCGTGACCTGACCCGAGGCGTTGGCGTTGGGCATCGTGTAGTCGGGTCCGTAGAGCAAGTAGCTCCCGAGACTCGTTGCTTGCATCCGAAACGACGTCGCGCCCTGCAGTGAGGGTGTCACCCCATAGCCCAAAGCATCCTTGCGAACGTATCGACCCGTAACGTTATCGCGAACGCGGACGCACTCCGAAGCGAACTGATAGATGTCGACCGGAGCAGCCGCCGACACCTCGCCGGGGGATAAGAGCGCGGCCCCCATGAGAAACAACGCGAGAGCCCGCAGGCTGAAAACAAAAAAAGTTCGGTCTCGGCGACTGCCGCTGGCACGCCGTTGTTCGTCGAACATCGTGACTCCCCCCAGTCCCTTTGCAACCCCACCACGAGCACGGCGGAGCTTCGATAAAGCTACCACAAGCCGCGCGCGTCATTCGACGACCCGACGATATAATTCGCGGCAATGGTCGTCGGAGACGTATCGTCTCGTAAGGGCACATGCCGTGATCGAACTCATCCGCTCGGAAGGAGATCCGAAATGAGCCAACGCGCTCTCGCCATCGTCGCATTCCTGTTTCTGTTCGCTGCCACCTCCCCCGCCCAACGCTATCGCGACGCGTCCGGAAATGTCCAAGTCGGGCTCGTGAAAATGCCTTACTCCGGCGCGAGGAACGTCCCCGAGCTCTCCGGTGGGCCGGATTATCTGGAAGCGGGTGGTCTCGTGGCGCTCCTCGAAGAGCTCGGCGCGGTCTCCAAACCGATCCCGACGGTGAAGCTCGATCCGGAGGAAGAGAGCGATTACGGTGAGTGGCATCGACTCGGTTTGGCGAACGCGCATCTCGGGGACTACGTCGCCGACAACGAGCGCGAGGGCTATCTCACGGTAGGTCTCCTCTCGAACTGTAGCTCTCTCTCCGGGGTCTTGGGTGGACTCCAGAGATCGGGCCCGACGCGGAGACCTCTCAAGATTGGGCTCGTCTTCATCGACGCGCACGGAGACATCAACACGCCGGAGACGACGCTGTCCGGAATGTTGGGAGGCATGCCCGTCGCGGTCGCCGCGGGATTGTGCTTGCGAAACCTCCGCGAGACTTCCGGACTCGAGGTCGCTTTGCCGACGAAATACATCGTCATGGGTGCGCTGCGTGACGTGGATCCACTAGAGCAAGAGCTGATGGATCGTACCCAGGTCGAGCATATCTCCGTGGATGACATTCGGGAACGTTCGGAGAGCATCCACGCGCAGATGGAGCGTTTATCCCGGCTCGTCGACAAGATTTACATCCACATCGACATGGACGTCCTCGATCCCCAAGAGGTCGCGGGCCACCCGTTGACCGTCCCCAACGGCCCCACCAGCATGGAGCTCGGCGCCACGCTGCGCGAGATGTTTCGCTACGAGAAAGCGGCGGCGCTCGGGATCGCGTCGACGCCATGGGGCGAGCGAGACGAAGCCGGGCTGTCGCGCCAAGCCGCTTACAACCTCATCAAAGGCGCGGTCCAAGGCGTGCAAGAACGCTAGGTCCTTGGCAGACCCACGATCATGAAAGCGCCTTGGGTCTTCGTGTCGTTGCCAATGGCTGTCAGCGCTTGCTCGTTGCACCTAGAGTGGGCTCGTCCATCGCGGCGCGGGTGTCCTCGATGAAGCGCGCCACGTCCTGCTTGAACTTCCGCAACATGTCCGGATGGATGTACATCATGTGCCCCGCCTCGTAGTAGCCCATGCTCACGCGCTCGCGAAAGGTAGGCTCGTATCCGAGATGATCGAACGTCCACTCGGTCGCCGCGAACGGGGTCGCCATATCGTAATAGCCGTTGGTGACGAACACCCGGAGAAACGGATTGCGGGCCATGGTGCGTCGAAGCTCGTCGAGAAGGTTCAAGTAGCCATTGGCTGACTCACCATAGTCCCACGGGCGGACATCGCCACTCGTGAAGTACTGATCTTCGCTCTCCCAACCCAGGTCGCGCCGCACGTAGTCGTTGAAAAGCGCGGTGTAGGCTCCTTGAAGCGCGGTGTTCGAAGGATCGAATTCCTGGCGCTCCCCCGCGGCGTCGCGATCGACCGCCGTGAAACGACTATCGAGACGACCCACCACGAGTCGTTGATCGCGCAACAATTCCTTTCTGAATCGCGCCGGGCTGACCCGAAGGTTGGATTGCGCGATGAACTCCGGTGACAAACCCGTCAGGCGCGCGACTTTCTGCGCCATGTCCTCCCACTCGTCTGCGGTGAGACGATTCCCTTTGTTCAGCGCGACCAGGTAGTCGCCATAAGCGAACTCCCGCGCCTCACTTACGGCCTCGTCGAAGTCCGCCATGAGATCGGAAGCCAGCTTCTTGTGGTACCACGCCGTGGCGGTGTAGGTGGGAAGAAACCCAGGGTATTGACCGTCGTTTTTGGGCCCGCCCCGAAGGGTGCTGAAATCAATCACCGATGACACGAGAATCATTCCGTTGAGCTCGACCCCGTGACGCGACTGGAGATGGGCACCAACACCCGCCGAGCGCACCGTGCCATAGCTCTCGCCGAGGAGATATTTCGGCGACGACCACCTTCCGAACTTGGTCAGGTAGAGCCGGATGAACTCGGAGAACGTCTCGATGTCCTGGCGCACGCCGTGAAAATCTTTCGGGTCGCCTCCCTCGGCGATACGACTGAAGCCGGTCGACATGGCGTCGATGGCCACGATGTCCGTCACATCTAGAAGCGAATGCTCGTTGTCCACGAGCTCGTAGGGCGGCGCCGGCTGAAACCCCTCAGAGCCCATCTGGACCACCTTCGGTCCGAGCACGCCCATGTGAAGCCACACGGTAGCCGAGCCCGGCCCCCCGTTATAGGCGAAGGTGATAGGCCTCGACGCGACGTCGGCTCGATCACCGCGAGTGTAGGCGACGAAGAACATATGAGCCGTGGGATCTCCGGCCGCGTCGCGAAGAACGAGTCGCCCGACGGTGGAATCGTAGTCGACATCCGTGCCGCCGATACGCACCGAGTGAGAGGTCTGCGACAGCTCGTCGGCGGCCGCGGCCACCTCCGCGCCAGGCTTGACACCATCCGGCGCCTGCTGCGGGAACGCGGGGGTGCCCCATGTCGGCAAGACGAGCGCGACGGCGCAGAAAACGGTTCGGAGCATCGGTCTACCTCCCTGATATCGGCGGAGTATATCGTGGCGGGCAAGCGGCTCCCGCTAGCGGCGACCCGTGGAACATGGGGAGGCGGGAGCGAGCGCGGGCTATGGTAGTCTCGCTCGCGGAGGAGAATGATGGGACACTTCCGCGGTTGGTGACCCACGAATCTGCTAGACTTCGTCGCTGTGAAAGGAACCGTCGCGACCGCTCTCCTGTTTCTGGGGGCGTGTACTGGGCCCCCGACGACGGAGCAGGAACCGATGGTCCCTACCCCGGGTACATTCGGAGACGATGTCGCGTTTCTGGACGAGCATGCCGACGCCATCGTCCTCGCGAACGGCGACGCCAAAGTCGTGGTCAGCGCGTCCTTCCAGGGGCGAGTCATGACCAGTACCTCGCGCGGTGACGAGGGTCCTAGCTACGGCTGGATCCATCGAGACGCCATCGCGTCTGGAGAGCGACAAGACCACATCAACGTGTTCGGCGGAGAGGACCGCTTTTGGCTCGGCCCGGAAGGCGGGCAATTCTCGATTTTCTTCGAAGCCGGGGACCCCTTCGACCTCGAGCACTGGCAGACACCGGCCCCCATCGACTGGGGCGGATGGAGCGTCTCCGAGCAAACCGAAGCAACTGCAAGATTTACGAATGACTTCGAGCTGACGAACTACTCCGGTACCCGGTTCTCTCTATCGGTGTCCCGCACGATCCGGCTGCTGAACGACGTGCCTCGCCGACTCAACCTCCCCCCGCTGGAGTCGACCTCGGTCGTGGGGTTCGAGTCGGAGAACATCGTGACCAACACGCGCGACGCTGCCTGGGAGAAAGAGACGGGGTTGCTGTCGATCTGGATTCTAGGGATGTTCAAACATTCTCCGGAGACGACAGTGGTCGTTCCCTTCGTGTCAGGCTCAGAGGATACGCTCGGAGCGATCGTGAACGACGCCTATTTCGGCAAAGTGCCTTCCGACCGACTGCGGGTCTCTGACGGAGTCTTGTTCTTCAAAGGCGACGGCGAGTATCGCAGCAAGATTGGCATTTCTCGACCGCGAGCGCGCCCGATCGTCGGTAGCTACGATGCGGCCGGGCGGGTCCTGACACTCGTCCACTACACGCTGCTCGACGACAGCACCGACTACGTCAACAGCATGTGGGAAATGCAGGACGCGCCCTATGCGGGTGACGTCGTCAACAGCTATAACGACGGCCCGCCGGAGCCCGGGGCCAAGCCCCTGGGGCCGTTTTACGAGCTCGAGACCTCCTCCGCGGCCGCCGCCCTCCGCTCGGGCGAGAGCATCACGCACGTGCACCAGACATTTCACTTTCAGGGCCCGGAAGTGGAGCTGGATCGGATCGCGCAGCAGACGCTCAACGTCTCGCTCGAGCAGATCGAGTCGGCCTTTTCTCCGTGAACCTCTTCGAGTCCCATGAGCTCTTGCTCGGGCTCGGTGGTGCTCCGCTAGGCGGGCTGTTCACGAGCGTCTCGGAATCCGACGCGCTCGAGACCGTGGCCGCCGCCTATGACGCGGGTATTCGCTATTTCGACACCGCACCTTTTTATGGACACGGCACGGGCGAGATGCGCCTAGGCCAAGCGTTGAGCTCGTACCCGAGAGACGAATTCGTCCTCTCCACGAAGGTCGGCCGGATACTGGTGCCTGCGTCGGAAGAGGCCCTCGAGGATCACCAGTACCGGGACGTGCTCCCGATGAACCCGGTC
Source organism: Acidobacteriota bacterium (assembly GCA_029263435.1). Taxonomy (GTDB): domain Bacteria; phylum Acidobacteriota; class Vicinamibacteria; order Marinacidobacterales; family SMYC01; genus JAJCXL01. The sequence continues at coordinate 5,430 of JAJCXL010000077.1, forward strand.
TTCGACTACAGCGCCGACGGTATCCGGCGATCCTTCGAGTCGAGCCTGGAACGCTTGAAGCTCGACCGTATCGACATCGCGCTCATTCACGACCCGGACGATCACTACCGAGCCGCGCTGGAAGAGGCGTTTCCCACCCTAGCGAAGATGCGCGACGAGGGTATCGTTCGCGCCATCGGAGCCGGGATGAACCAGTGGGAGATGCTCCTCGATTTCGCGCGAGAAGCGGATCCGGACTGCTTCCTACTCGCCGGACGCTACACCTTGCTCGATCGCAGCGGCGCGGAGGAGCTCCTGCCGGAGTGCCGGAAGCGCGGCATCAGCGTCATCGCGGGGGGCCCGTACAATAGCGGCATCCTCGCCGGAGGCGAGCACTTCGACTACTTGACGCCTCCGAGCGAGATCGTCCGGCGCGCCCAAGCACTCGGTGACACGTGCGAAGCACACGGCGTCCCTCTCAAAGCCGCGGCGATCCAGTTTCCGCTGCAACACGATGCCGTGTCCTGCGTCCTCGCCGGCGCTCGCTCGCCCGCCGAAGTGAAAGAGAATGTCGCAATGATGAGCTACTCAATCGATCCGAAATTTTGGGAGGAGATTTGATGCGCGCGTTAAGCTCGCTGCTCTTGTTGTCCTTTTTCGGCTGCGGCGCGGCGGAACAACCCGCGCCGGACGACGACCCTGCCGGGTTCCACGCCGAAATGCTTGGCCGATGGGACGCTTCTGTCTCCGGCGACGATCCTTACCCACTGTGGTTCGAGCTGGAAGAGGTCGATGGCACCGTTAGAGGTAGGCTCCAACCTCGGGGCGGACACGCGCTACCCTTCGACAGCGTCGAGGCTTCAGGCGACACCTTGCGCATGAGCGTCGCGGGCACGAGCTACGAGGGCGTTTTCGAGGAAGACCGATGGAGCGGCACCGGCTCCAAGGACACCACCAGCTTCTCCTGGTCCGCGGTGCGCGCACCGGCTCTCCTCCCCCCGCCGGACCCGGAATGGGGCGACCCCATCGAGCTGTTCACTGGCACGAACCTCAACGGATGGGAAGCTTTCGGCGGCGGTGAGAATCGATGGGTTGCCACCGACGGCGTCCTGATCAATGAAGATTCCGGGGCGAATCTGGTGACCGAGGGGACGTTCGGAGACTTCAAGCTTCACATCGAGGTCAACGTGCCCGCAGGGAGCAACTCGGGTATCTACTTGCGCGGCCGTCATGAGATACAAGTACAGGACGACCACGGGAAAGAGCCCCACTCACGGCACATGGGCGGAATCTATGGACAGATTACCCCGACCGCGAACCCTTCCCTTCCCGCCGGCGAGTGGCAGAGCTTCGACATCACGCTGTTGGGACGATGGGTGACGGTCGTTCTCAACGATCAGACCATCATCGACCACCAAGAGATTCCCGGGATCACCGGAGGCGCCCTCGACTCGAACGAAGCCGAGCCCGGCCCCATTTATCTCCAAGG
>JAJCXL010000078.1 GCA_029263435.1 Acidobacteriota bacterium
CAAAGCGAAGCCGTCACCGCAATCGTAGGTAGAGCAGAGCTTCTAGCGGCCTTCTTTTCTCTCGCGGCTTTCCTCGTCTACGTGCAAGGGAAGCATCCGGTGTGGTCGGGCACTCTCTTTCTTCTCGCGCTCCTGTCCAAAGAGAGCGCGATGTTCGCGGTCACGCTGTTCGCCCTTCACGTCGTCTTCTTCGGCAAGCGCAATCCGTCGCCGATCGGTGTCGCCGTCCTTGCCTTCTTCTTGCTACGGATCGCTGTTCTCGGCAGCCTCGGCATCGACGAGCGAGAGATAGGATTCATCGACAACCCCATCGCATCGTCTCCCCTATCCGTGCGTGCGCTCACGGCCTCGGCTCTACTTTGGAAATATCTCGGGCTCGTGTTGTGGCCGTACACGTTGTCCGCGGATTACTCCTTCAACGAGATTCCAGTGCCGACGAGTGTCGACTCGCGCGTGGCCCTCGGAGGCATCGCGGTGACGCTCTTGATCCTCATCGCATGGAAGCTCCGGCGCCTACCTGGTTTCGCCGCTCTCGCTTTTCTCCTCCCGCTTCTCGGATTCCTTCATGTGCTCTTCCCTCTCGGTACCGTATTCGCGGAACGATTGGTGTACTTGCCGATGGTCGGGGCAGCGCTAGGATTGGCATTCATCGTTAGCAAGCTGGGCTATTACCGAAGCCATTTCCTGACTCTCACGTTGTTAGTGTTCGCGGCGCGGACCATCGTCCGGAACCAGGACTGGAAGGACAACGAGACGCTGTTTCGTCGGACGGTCGAAACGGCGCCTGGAAGTGCACGGAGTCACTTTCTGCTCGGCGCGGAGCTTACTGAGCTCGGCCGAGCCGAAGAGGCCGCGGCGTCTTTCGAGCGCGGACTCGATATTTACCCGCAGCACGTCGGCGCGCGAATGAGTCGCGGCGAAGCGCTAAAAGCGGCAGGCCGGGTCGAGGACGCCGCAACGGAGTTCCAGCGAGCCTATGAGCTGTCGCCCCACGAAGATATCCGAAGTCGGCTCGTCGACGAGCTTCTGGTCGTGGGACGGAGTCGAGCCCGAGCGAACGACTGGGCGGGCGCGAGAGAGCGCTTCGAGTACGCGCTCGGACTATCGCCGCGCTCTACGGAGGCTCACAACCAGTTGGGGCTCGTCCTCGAGCGTCAGGGAGACTTCGACGCTGCCCGTCAACGGTATGAGCAGGCTCTCGAGACGGACCCGAACTACGTACCCGCTCTCGTGAATCTAGCGAGCGTTCGTATGCGAGGCGGCGAGCTCCAAGCGGCGGAAGCGCTCTTCGGATCAGCGGTCTCACTCGCGCCGGACCACTACGAGGCCTACAATGGTCTCGGCATCGCGCAGGCCCGTCAAGGACGGGAGGCCGAGGCAGAAGCGTCGTTCCGGCGAGCTCTTTCGATCGACCCGAGCCTGGACGCCGCGCGGGACAATCTTCGAGCTTTGGGAAAAACTCCATGATGTGGTTGTTGGCAGTCGCGGCGTTGATGCTTTCGGGACAAGCCGATCCTGTATCCGAGGCGAAACGGTTGTTCGAAGCCGGCGACGGGATGGGCGCGCTACAGCACTTGGAGACGGCTTCCCGCGAGCAACCGGACAACGCCGAAGTCCATCACGCTCTCGGAGCCCTTTACGCGTCCGCGGGCCGGATGCGTGAGGCTCTGGTCTCGGTCGAGCGGGCCGTAAGGATCGAGCCTGAGAGCACCCTATACGCGTCTGCGCTGGGTGAGCTTCTCTATCGAAACGGTCGAGCCGAGGAGGCTCGTCCCTACCTCGAGCGTGCATCCGACGAGCCGGGTGCACTGATCCTTCTTGCCGGGGTCTATGAAAGTCTGGGGGATCGCGACGCCGTCCTTTCGGCCCTGGAGCAACATCTGGAGAACAATCCGGAAGACAAGAACACCAGACTCTTGTTCGGCCAGCAGCTCGAAGCGTCGAAGCGTTTCGAAGACGCGCTGTCGGTGTATCGTGGCGGCCTCGATCTCGATCCCGACGATGCCATCTTCTTGTACAAAGTCGCGGAGGCGCTGAGCCGCTCTCGCGAAGGCTACGAAGAAGCGGAGTCTCTCACGAGACGGGCTCTCGAGCTTCAGCCCGAGGCGCTGGAATCCGGGATTCTGCTCGCTCGCCTCTTGGATCGACAGAGCCGTCATACAGAGGCGTTGAGCGAGCTCGAAAGGCTCCGCGAGCTGCATCCCGACGCCTCCCAGGTTCACTTCAACTTGACGACGCTGTACCAAAGAGCGGGAGAACCGGACAAGGCACGCGACGCGGCGGCGCGCTTCGAGGAGCTCACCGCGAAAGAGAAGCAGAGCTCTGACCGAGAAGCACGCGTCGCTGTCACCTATAAGCGAGGGGTGGAGCTCCTGCAAACCGGCAAGATGGGAGAAGCCGAGACCGTGTTTCAGGAGACGCTCGAGATCGATCCGGATCACGCGTTGACGCAATCGATGCTCGCAAAGATCGCGTTTTCGAAAGGCGACGTAGCGAGCGCTCTCCAGTGGATCGAGCAGGCGGTCGAAAACGATGGCAGCATTGCCGAGTTTCACTACCTCGAGGCGCTGTTCGAGCTCCGGCGGGGAAACCCTCAAGCCGCTTTGCAAGCAGCCAACCGAGCCTTGGCGCTCGACCCGGCGCTGGCCGACGCGTGGTCGATGGTTGGAACGCTGTTACTCGACGCCGGGCGGGCTCGAGAGGCGGTGACCTGCTTCGAGAAAGCTTCCGCGCTAGAGCCTTCCAATGAATCCGTCCAGCTGAACCTGGCCTCCGCTTACGCCGCCGTGGGAGACCGCGCAGGGGAAGCCCGGGCGATGGACCGCTACAAAGAGCTGACGCGCAGCCGCTAGCCGCTAGTGTCGGGTCGCCGCCAAGACCTGGAAGCGCACGGAGTCTCCCGGCATCAGCTGTGCGAGGCGGCCGATATCCGAGCTCACTACGGTCGCGATCTTGGGGTAGCCACCGGTCGTCGCGCGGTCGGCGAGCATCACGATCGGGAGGCCGTTCGGGGGCACTTGAATACTACCCAATGCGTTTCCGTCAGAAATGATCTCGCGCGCGTCACGATGCGAAAGCGTAGGTCCTTCGAGCCGGTACCCCATCCGGTCGGCGGCCGTTCCCACCCGGAACTCTTCGGAGACGAGCTTGTCTTTCGCTCCGGCCGTGAAGTAGTCGTCTTGTGGGCCCCACACGATTCGCAAGACCACGGGCTCGACCCTCGGCTCCGCGCGGCGCTGTCCCGCGCCGAGAAAGCTCGCCGAGGGCAGCGCTCGCAGTCGATCTCCGCTTCTGAGGGCTCGCCCCTCGAAGCCACCGAAGCCGGCGGTGAGATACGTGGACCGAGAACCTAGAACCGGCTCGACATCGAGCCCCCCGGCCACGGACAGATAGGCGCGGGCTCCCGTGCACCGCCCCGAGAAAGACAGCACGTTTCCCGGCCGAAGCAAGAAAGAGCTGGACGCAGGCGGCCGCCACTCACCGAGATCGCGACGACGAACGATGGCCCCAAGGTCAGCACCCGCGAGCCCCACGAGCGTAGTTCTCACGCATCGCAGAGACGGGCCGTCGACGGTGCACTCGAGCCCCGCGGCGTTCTCTTCGTTTCCCACGAGAGCATTGGCCGCGATGAGTGCGCTCTGGTCGACGGCGCCCGCCACGGGAACTCCAAAGCGCTGATAGCCCGGTCGGCCGAGATCTTGGACCGTCGTCAGCAGCCCGCCTTGCTCGACCTCGAACACGACGTCACCGACCGCTTTGTGCTCCGACGCGCCGGCGGGGGGACCCTCTGCGACCGGGAGACTACCGACGGGCAGAAACCTCACGCGGTCTCCAGGCGCGAAGCGGCTCGGCGGCTCGGCGCGCACGTCGAACAGCAGCTCGGGATCCGCTCGCCCCAGAAGGTGCCAGCCACCCGGCGTATCGGAGGGATAAATGCCCGTCTGCCCCATGGCAATCGCGACCGAGCCGCGCGGGACCCGGGTCCGAGGAGAGGCCCGGCGAGGCAAGGCCAACTTGTCATCGGTCATGCCCATATAGGCGAACCCCGGAGTGAAGCCGACGACGTACACCCGGTACTCGCGCTCGCTGTGAAGGCGCACGACTTCCTCGCGGCTCACCTTGGCGAGGTGGGCAACCTCGTCGAGGTCCTCGCCGTCATACACCGTCAGCACTTCCTTCACGCCCGAGACCGGAGCGCATGCCGGGTCGATCGTTGCGAAACGCTCTTGGACGACGGGCACGACCTTCGCCATCGTCGTGACCGCAGGATCGAAGAACACGAGAAGGGACCGATAGGACGGGATGGCCTCGACATAGCCTGGAAACGGAGCCCGCAACAACGCCTCGTCCAACGCGCGGACAGCATCGTTGAGATCCGGGTCGATGCGATCGCCGAGCTCCACCACCAGGCCCCCATCTCCGGCAGGCAGAAACCGCGGAGTTAGCTCAGAAGCGATCGAACTTCGACTCCGTTTCTTTCCAATGCCTCCCGCACCCGACGAGCATTATCGAGCGCGGTTGGATTGTCGCCGTGGAGGCACAATGTCTCGGCTTCGAGCGCGACCCGAGAGCCGTCGTGAGCGGTGACGCTCTTGTCGGCCCCAATCGAGACCGCCTGGCGCGCGGCGAGATCCGGGTCCGTGATGACAGAGCCGGCAATCGCTCTGGACTGAAGGGTGCCGTCCGGGTTGTAGACCCGATCCGCGAACGCTTCGCCGGCGAATCGAAGCCCTTCCGCCTCAGCAGCCGCGCGCATCGTCGCGGAGGTCGCGAGCCCGACGAAGATGAGGTCTCGGCTGACTCGAGCCACGCCTTTCGCGAGCGCGCTCGAAAGGGACGCGTCGTTGACCGCCTGGTTGTACAAAGCGCCGTGCGGTTTCACGTGCACCAGGGGGACGCCGTGCGCGGCGGCGAATGCGGCCACCGCTCCGACCTGGTAGACGACGTCCGCCTCGATCTCATCGGGGGCGACCTGAATGGAGCGACGCCCAAAGCCCCTGAGGTCGTGATGGCTCGGATGGGCCCCCACGGCGACACCGGCCTTGGCCGCGAGTCCGACCGTGTGGTCGATGATTCGAGGGTCTCCGGCGTGAAACCCGCACGCGACGTTCGCCGAGGTCACGAGCTCGAGCATTTTCGCGTCGTCCCCACCAATTCGGTAGGTGCCGAAGCTCTCTCCCATGTCGCAGTTCAAGTCGATCCGCATGTGTGGATTCTATCTTTTCGCTTTCGGGTTCGGAAAGAGATAGAATAGCCGGGTTATGGGTAAAGGCGATCGCAAAACGAAACGCGGCAAGATCTTTCAGGGCACCTACGGCAAGGCGCGCCCCAAGCCGCAAAACGACAAGAAAACCGAGAAGAAACAGAGCTGACGCCCAGGCGCACCAGCGCCACGGGTGCGGCCGCGATGTGCTCTCGAATCGTCGCATCGGTAAGAGTCTTCAGGATTTCTGCACCGCTCTACGCCTGTGTCTTGGTGGCGGGATGCGGCCCCGGTAACCCGGGTCAGCATGACACGAGTTCTCCTTTTTTCTTCGCCGAGCATGCATCCGAAGCCGAGATCGATATTGATCGAAATCAGTTCCGCTCGTTCATCCGTGACGCTCGCATCGACGACGCCGTCAAGCTGGGCGAGGAAACCCGACGGTCTCTTTTCGGTCCCGTCCCTTCATCGCTGAGCTTCGAGCTCAACATACCCGACGCGCCCCGTCTCCAGTTCGCGCTAGGAGTCTCCACTTTCGGACGTCAGGCCCCGTCTCATCCCGTGCGATTCCGCATTCGGGCGACCGGTGGCGGACGCGATGCCGTGCTGTTCGAAGAAACCATCGGCCGACGGGAACAGTGGATCGAGAGGGACATCGATATCGGTGCCTGGTCCAACCAGCGTGCGGACCTGAGCTTCGAGACGGAGTGGGCGAACCCGACCGCGGAACCGGATGCGCCCGTTGGCGTGTTGCCGCTATGGGGTGTCCCCACCCTCATCAGCTCGACCGCCATCCCAGAG
>JAJCXL010000079.1 GCA_029263435.1 Acidobacteriota bacterium
CTCCGGGAAGCTCATCGCGACATGCAACGCCGACTGCGCGAGCTCGAGGAGCTCTACGACTTGCGCTTGTCCTTCGTTCTCGAAAGCGTTCGCCGTCTTCTATCAGCGACAGGGCATCCGGAGGTGGTGGAGCCCGAAAGAGATCACGCCATCGGGCAGCTACGCGAGCTCGATGCCTGGCACCTTCGGCGGGTCCTCGAGATTCGGGGCGCCTATGAGGAGGCGTGGAAGCCCCTCGAAAGGGACTCCGTTGCCCACGAACGCGCGGAGCTACAAAGCGTGCTCGAGCGAGCGGCCGCAGTCGTCATCGCCGGCGGACACGTTGCGGTGCTGTTGAACCGGCTGCGATTGTTCGGCCTCAAAGAGCTCCTACGAGACAAGATCATTATCGCCTGGTCTGCCGGCTCGATGGTGCTCACGAACCGTCTAGTCTTGTTTCACGATCACCCGCCGCAAGGGCCAGGTAACGCCGAAGTACTCGAAGAGGGACTTGGCCTGTGCCCCGGAATCGTTGCGCTTCCCGATGGCGCCAAGCGACTCAAGCTAGAGCAGTCCGATCGCGTGGCCTCTTTCGCGAGACGCTTCGACCCGGATGCTTGCATCGTCATGGGTGCCGGCGATTGTGTGACATGGGACGGCACCCGGTGGACAGCCCCCGACGGAGCACGTCGCCTCCAAGCCGATGGAACGATCGAGAGTGTGACTGAGTGGTAACCCGGGAGAGAGACGAGATCGTCGAGCGAGAGCTCGCCATTCACCGAGTGGTCGATCGAAAACCCAGCCGAAAGCAGATCGACGAGTTCATCGGGTCGCACGAGTTTCCGCTCAACGAAGGCTCTTATACGACGTTCGTTTATCGGGGGCCGGCGGAGGCGGTTTATCTCGGGCACTGGATCTTTGGGCTGCCCTCATCGCAGCTGTTCAAGCACGTCGAGGGTACGGACCTGTGGTACTTGGTGATGGAGCTTCCTCCCGACTCACGCATCGAGTACAAGCTCCAGCGGGCCCATCACGGCAAGATGGAATGGCTCCTCGACCCCCTCAATCCGCATCGCGCGGCGGATCCTTTCGGAGAGAACTCCGTTTGCCACACCGCGGGATACGAGCATCCGGAGTGGGCGCAGCCGGATCCCGACGCGCGTCCGGGGACGCTCAAAGAAGTCACCTTCGAAAGCGAGGCGTTGGGGGGCACCCGCCGCGTGTTGCTCTACCTACCGGCGCGATTTCGCACCACCCGGCGCTACCCGCTTCTCGTCGTGCACGATGGCCCGGAATATTTGAGATATTCCGGCATGAAGACGGTGCTCGATAACCTTATCTACCGGTTGGAGATTCCGGGCATGATCGTCGCGATGACCCAACCGGAAAAACGATTGAACGAGTACGCGAACCATGAGCCGCACGCGCGCTATCTGACCGAAGAGCTGGTGCCTTTTCTGGAGTCGGAGTTTCCAATCTCAACCGCTCCGCGGCATCGGGGCTTGATGGGCGCGAGCTTTGGCGCGGTCGCCGCGTTGACGACGGCGTGGCGCTACCCCGAGTTCTACGGCAGGCTTTTGCTCCAGTCCGGCTCCTTCGCCTTTACCGACATTGGCGATAATCAAAAAGGCCCGGTATTCGATCCCGTCGTGGATTTCATGAACGCCTTTCGAGAGGATCCGAAATCCGTCAGCGAGAAAGTGTTTATTAGCTGCGGCACCTACGAAGCCAATATCTACGAGAACCGCTCCATCGTTCCCTTTCTCCAGAAAACGGGCATGGAGATCCGCTACGTCGAATCACGAGACGGCCACAACTGGGAGAATTGGCGGGATCGGATGCGCGAAGGGCTTTCGTGGCTTTTTCCCGGCCCGTTGTGGATGGTGTACGAATGAACGAGGCTTGGTTTTCCCGTCCGGAGTCGCCATGAGCAAAGTCAGCACTCAGTGGTATTCCCAGCGCGTCGGCGCGGAGGTCAGCTTCGTAAGATGGGGAGAAGTGGGGACTCCCGTTCTACTGTTCCCGACGGCCGGGGGAGATGCGGAAGAGATCGAACGGTTTCACATCATCGACTCGGTGGCGGAACTGCTCGAGGCCGGTCGCATCAAGATCTACTCCTGCGACAGCGTCGCCGGCCGGGCTCTCATCACCGAAGAAGGCAGCCCGAGACACCGGATGTGGCTGCAGAATCAGTTCGAGCAGTTCATCTACCACGAGGTCGCTCCCGCGATCCGGAACGACTGTGGGCAGTCGGACATCGAGGTCATCGCCGCAGGGTCTTCCATCGGAGCTTTCAATGCGGTAGCGGTGTTGAGCCGCTATCCGGACGTCTTCAGCCATGCATTGTGTTTGAGCGGAACCTACAACCTGGATCGATTTCTCCGCGCTGAGCCTTCGGACGACTGGCTGTTCTCGTCGCCCCTGCACTTCTTGCCATCACTGGGCGGGGAAGTGCTCGACCAGCTTCGCACGCGCTTCGTCTTGCTGGCCTCCGGGGAGGGCGAGGCGGAGGATATCGGTGAGTCGTGGCGGATGGCGGACCTTCTCGGCGCCAAAGGCGTCCCCAATCGAGTCGATTCTTGGGGACCTCATTACCGACACGATTGGTCGACGTGGCGCGAGATGTTTCCGAAATATCTGGACGAGCTGACTTAGACCTAGCGGCTCGTCGATTTGCCTTGTGACGCCCTGTCACGAACAATGGAAGGACCATCGATCCTCGAATCCTTCCGAAAGAGACGATAAACGTGGTGGATCACCGCGAGCTGAAAAGAGAAGTAGCTGTTCTACGGAGCAAGCTACGCCGCTATCAGGTCTATCTTGCCTCCGCTCTCGCCGTCATCGGGCTGTCACTACTGGCGTCGGTGGCCGTGCTCGTGTTTTACGGCAGGGGCCTGGAACGACAAGTGGTCGGGCTGCGTGACGAGCTCACCGGCTTCGCCGAAGACTCGACGACGCGCTCCAAAGCGTTGACTTTGGATCTGACCCGTCAACAAGCGGAGCTCGCAGCGCTCGAGAAAGCCGCTCGAGACGATCTCCTGGCGATCCAGGAAGCGCACCGCAAGCTCGCCTCCATCGGGGACCCGGATACCGAGCTGTCACGTCTGCATGAAGCCAACGCAGCTTTGTGGTCGGCACTGGCTGATCAACGTCAAGACTTGCTGAGCGCGTTCGATCGGAAAGCCGCGCCGCCGGTGCCTCGGGCCTCGCCGCAGGCGCCGCCCGTACCTCGGTTTCGTCTCGGGGAGACCGATTTCATGGATCCCGTGCGCGCGAGTGGCGAAGAAGCGCTCGATGGATTCGTGGTGGGGGAGCAGAAAGTCCACCGCGGCTCTCAAGCGCCGACTCAGCCGGGCCATCTCGTCATCGAGCTCGACCCTGAATCGATTGGGCTCGGGGATTCGTACGAGCTCGCGGTACGCCTCGTGAATCGGAGCAATCGAGCGCTGTCGGCGGGCTCGCTTCGGCTCGACTGGAGCTTTGGAGATCGTAAGACCGGTGGTCCGGTGCCGCTCGACGTGAGTCGCGTCGACGCGAATGGAAGCGCGGTGTTGTTCCAACTGTCGGGACGCTGGACGCCCTCGCACGAGACCGGGCCGGTAGAGCTGAAGGCAACCCTGACCCTGGACGACGGGGGAAGCCTTACGAACACGTTGAGCTGGTAGCTATCTCACGATTCTCAAACGCGTGAGCTCCGAGACGACGAGTCGCGCCACGTCATCGATGACCACCTGCGCGTTTTTCGGGTTCAGCGACTCGCTATAGCCCGTCCAAACCAGCGTCGCGTCGTCGGCGGTCACCGAGTAAAACGCGGTCTCGACCCGTACCGCGACCTGGGTCGTCAAGTAACCGGGATCTTGATACGACGCCCACACCCCGCCGTAGTAGCTGTGAAACGTTTGATACGGACGCCAATAAGACCCTGGGTCGTACTCGACGCTGTTTTTTTCTTCGACGAGTCGCATGACGGCGGCGGCATCGATGCCTTCTTCCCTCAGCCGCGCGACCACTCGATCCACGTCGGCCTCGTCGTCTTTGGAAAGGATCGTGTAAGACGCGACGCCTTTAGTGTTTTTGGGCAACCGTCGGGCGAACTCGTCTTCCGCAATCCGTCGGGTCTGTTCCGAGCTCGCGAGAGCGATGGCAGCTACGTTTTGGTACGGCCCGGGATCGGCCGAAGGCTCCTTCCACGTTCCGATCAGCTTGCTCTTCTCGGAGCAAGCGAGAGTTGCTGCCATGGCGGCAGTCAAAACGAGCGCGAACATTCGATTGCGTTTCATCGAGATCCCTTCGATCCAGGAGGTTAGTGTTGGTCGCGCAGTGTATCGTAGTTGTCTTTTGCGAGCGTTTCTCGATTCGCTTCGCGAGGCCGCTACTTTCCCGGAATGCGGGTTCGCTCAGCGCTTGGGCTAAGCGAGGAAGACGCGTCGGAGCGTTTGAGCGACGAGCCGAAGCTCGGCCTGGGTGAGCTGGCGCACCCGGACAGTGGTGCCGTCATAAGTCATGCGGGGCTCTCCCGCGAGGAGACGTTCGCGCAGCTCCGCGTGAGTCATCGGAAAGACAGACTCATCCCAGCTCAGATCGACGTCCGCGTAGCCCTTGGTGTTCACCGCGACCTCGGCCGTGAGTCCGCGAATGCCGGCGAGCTCACCCGCGAGCCAGTGTGCGCTTCGGCTCCAGTCTTCGATGTCTTTGGCGTGGTCGCGTTTCACGTAGTGCTCGAGCGCCACGACCAAGGCGACCATCTCTTCCTTGCCGACCTTCATGCCGCGACCGATATTGCCGTTGGGCGCCGCGTTCAGCCGTGCTGCTTCGATGAGGTCCTTGCGGCCGGCTAAAATGCCGGTGGATTGAGGACCCCGCAATCCTTTGCCTCCACTGATCACCACCAGATCGGCGCCCGCCTCGATCCATCGAGTGAGATTCGATGCGGGCGGCAAGTCCGACGCCATGTCGACGAGTACGGGGACATTGGCTTTCTTGCCGATCGCGATGAGCTCCGCCGGCATGAGCACACCTGCCTCGGGGGGCTGAGCGCGTTTTCTTGGCTTCGGGGGACCGAACACTCGCTGCTCTTCGACCGCGGCGAGCGCCGCTATCATCGCGGTGTTTTCGTGGATGGCCGCTACCAGATCGTTCTTCGTGTCCGCGGAGACGATCGTCATTCCGGCCGCACGATAGGCGCGGTCGTAGTCGAAGCGGTGTCGGGTTTGGATCAAGCATTCGCGCTTCGGCCAATGCGGGTGCGGCAGCGCTTCGCATTTCTCGGTATCCGTGCCCGTGAGGCAGGCCGCCCCTCCAAGGATCATGGCCGAGAATCCGCCAGAGGTGATCAGCGCTGCCTCCGCACCGATGAGCTCCGCGACCCGTTGCCCCGCGGCCTCGGTGAGCTCGTTCATGTCGACGAAGAACCGATTCGCTTCGGCGAGCGCGTCCATGACCTCGGGTGTCATTCTCGATCCGCCGAGCCGAGAAATGTGCTCATGGGCTCCGAGATGGGGGCGCACGCCGAGCAGACGCGTGTAGATGTTGTCCGAGAGATCGCGACGGACATCTTCTTCGCCTTGCGCCTGGCGGGTGCCGGACCCGGCTCCGAGCGCGATCGTAGAGCCGATGAAATGACGCCTGCCGATGGGTTTCGTCATCGAATGCCTCCAATGCCGTCGATCTTTATCACGGTTCGGCGGTCGGGTAGAATGAGCGACGTCTGAGCGAGCGACATGGAGCTTCTACGCACCGAAGTCTTACCGGAGTGGACGGACTATAACGGCCACTTGAACGTGGCCTACTACCACCTCGTCTTCGACCGCTCGACGGAGCGTCTGCTGGAGTCGATCGGGCTCGGCGAGGACTTCTTGCAGCGTGAATCTGGCTCTGTCTTCGCGCTCGAAGATCGTTTGACCTATCGACGGGAAGTTCGAGAGGGAGATCCGATCCGGATCACCCTTCAGCTACTCGACTTCGACCACAAGCGAGTTCACTTTTTCCTGAGGATGTATCACGAGACACAAGGGTATCTGGCCGCGACCTGCGAGCATCTTTCCACCTTCGTCGACATGAGCGTCCGCCGATCCGCACCGATGCCCCCCGCCGTTTACGACGCGCTGTCGCGACTGTTCGAAGAGCACCGCGATTTGGAGCGCCCGGAGGAGATAAGCCGCCCCATCGGAATCCGAAGGTAGGTCTGTGTTGTCGGAGCGATTTTGCTACGGGTGCAACGAGCGCTTCACGGCTCTCGGGTCCGATCCTGCTTGCCCTCGGTGCGGACAGACGTTGGGCTCGATGGATACGGCTCCGAGCCTCGAGCTCAAAGGGGGCAGTGCGGGAGACCCTCCAACGGGCCACGGGCCGGAGCGGCTCATCGGAACCCGCCTGGCCAACTATCGGGTGGAGTCGCTCGCCGGCAAAGGAGGGATGGCTCACGTTTATCGAGCGTTTCATCTCGGGCTCGAGCGCCCCTGCGCGTTGAAGGTGATGAACCCGTCACTCGTCGATACCAGTCACGAGTTCTTGTCGATGTTCATCGCCGAGGCGCGCGCGGCGGCTTCATTGGTCCATCCGAACATCGTCACCGTGCACAACATCGGAGACGTCTCGGGAATGCACTTCATCGAGATGGAGCTCATCGAAGGAGAGTCCTCCGCGGGACTCGTCGACCGCAGCCACAACGACCCGGTGGCGGCCACGTCGCTGATGACGCAGGTCGCGGCCGGGCTGAGCGAGGCCCACGAGAAGGGCATCGTCCATCGAGATCTCAAACCTGGAAACGTTCTCGTGACCGAAGCGGGAGTGGCCAAGCTCGCGGACTTCGGACTCGCCAAACGAGTCATCGGCTCCGATCTCGGCATCGTCGGGACGCCTCATTTCATGGCTCCGGAGCTCTTCGACGGTCGACCGGCGAGTCG
>JAJCXL010000080.1 GCA_029263435.1 Acidobacteriota bacterium
TGATCCGGGCTGGACTCCGAACACGACCGATGCTCGAGGTCGGCGCTACCGTTTCGGTCATCAACCCGACATAGCTTTGTGGAATCTCGTCAAGCTCGCGGAAGCTATCCATCCACTCATCGGTGAAACGGAGCCCCTCGAGTCGGCTCTCGAACGCTACACCCGTGGCTACGGAGAACGCTTTCACGAAATGATGGCGTCCAAGCTCGGCCTGTCGCCGCGGGAGGGCGAGTCGGACCACCCACTGGTCGAGGAGCTCTTGGAGCTGCTTCCGAAGGTGGAGACGGACATGACGATCTTCTTTCGTCGCCTCGCCAAGGTGCCCACGGGGGACGAGACGGTGACGGACGACTCCCTCCTTCGCATCGTCGACGACGCCTTCTACCAACCACCGCCGGACGAAGACGCGCGTGTGTTCGGAGAGTGGCTGCGCCGCTACCGCGCTCGCGTCTCTGGCGGGAGCCGGAGTGACGCGGACAGACGCCAGGGCATGAACGCGGTGAATCCGAAATACGTCCTTCGGAACTACATGGCGCAGCTCGCGTCCGACAAAGCGGCGGAAGGGGACTTTTCGCTCGTGCGGGAGCTCCTCGAACTGCTCCGTCATCCTTATGACGAGCAGCCGGAGAAAGAGGCCTTCGCCGTCAAGCGGCCCGAGTGGGCCCGCAACCGACCGGGCTGCTCGATGTTGTCTTGCAGTAGTTAACGGGATTTGTGTCGTTCGAACGGGCGGTAGGCCTCTCGCAGCGCGTCGGTGAAGGCGAAGCCCATGGCGTCTAAGTCGCGGAGACAATCGGGGTCGTTCGAGAGAAAAGGCGGCGGTAGGCGATCCTCGGCGAGCCCGGAAAATGACTGTTCCACATACCGCCGGAGCTCGTCACTGCTATAGGCTCGACCCTCGGCGGTCGAGAAACGAGCCTGCATGTCGCGCTCGTCGAATCGAAGAGCCGCTTCGAGCGTCGCTCGGATCGCGGCGAAGGTGGGTTGTCTTTCGGCTTGCGTGATGTCGATCCGCTTTTCCTAGCGCTCGCCACTGCTCGAAAGAGCAGCCAGCACCTCCGAGTCCTCTGGTTTCAGCTGCATCATCCATGCGGAGCGTCCGAAATGAGCTTCGCCTCGGATGAGGACGAGCTCGATGTTCTCCTCGGTACTCCGGACGAGGTCCTCGTAGGGGGCAGCAGGCTCGGGGTAAGGTAGCGTGCAAGACTACCGACTGGTTTCGAGGGCATAGGATCTCTTCATGGAGGCAGGTGTGCAGGTTTTGAAACAAGTGATCCGTGCCGGTGCGTTCGCCGCCGCGCTGGGTTTTGCGAGCCCAAGCAGCGCGCAATATCAGGAGGTCTACGTGGTCAGCGTGCGACCGGGGAGCGAAGCCGCGTTCGAGAAGGTATTCGGCTCGCTCCGCGAGGCTGCAGACAAGACCGACGGCTCGTTAGAGTGGTTGGTCTTCGAAGTCGTGACGGGAAAGACCGCCCCGACTTATCGAATCGTCGTTCCCTTCGCGGCTTGGGAGCAACGGGACCGCTGGCGCGGCGCGCGACAGCTGTTGTCGGCGGCGTTCGGTGCGGACGCAGGTGGCCGGTTGTGGTCGAGGGCCCACGAAGGCGTCGAGAGCATCGAAACGGAGGTCTGGCAGGCGCTGCCGGATTCCGATTCGCACCCGAGGAGCGAGGTCGCAAACTTCTACGAGGTCTACGTTCGGGAAGTAAGAGCAGGTACCGAGAGAGAGATCCGAGACCTGCATCGTAAGTTCAAACAAGCTTACGACGTCGCACCGAGCCGACCATCCGTCGCGCGCTCCGTGCTCGTCTACGGAAGGAATCAAGGGCTCGTTTTTCGTCGCGCCTCCGCGTTCGATCGCTGGGCAGATCTAGACAACGCTGAAGCGCGAGCCATCCTCTCATCGCATTTCGGAGCAGAGGCCTCAAGAGCCATGGTGGATACCGTACGCGCGGCCGCGGTCTGGACCGACCATTTCGTCACCGCCCTTCGGCGGGACTTGAGTCGGATAGGACAGGAATGAGTCCGGGCCCGACCCGGCGTACCGTTTGCGTAGCGTGTATCCTTATTAGATGATCCCGATCGGGAATTAGATGATCCCGATCGGGACGTTTTGAAAGCGAGAGAGAATCGCGGATGAGAATTACGTTAGTCGCACTAGCTTTGTATTCTTTCGTGGTGGCCTCCACTTCGTTCGGACAAGAGGTGAGCCTCACGTCCGCCGAAGACACAAATGCCACGATAGCCGATAGTTGCGCGACCTGTCACAACGACACGGCGCTGACGGGGGGGCTGAGCTTGGAGGCTTTCGATACCGCCCAACCGGAGCGAGAAGCGGAGATCTCCGAAAAGATCATCCGAAAGCTACGGGCCGGAATGATGCCCCCGTCATACGCTTATCGTCCGGACGAGGCGGAGCTCGATGCGCTCGCGACACTTCTCGAGACCCGGCTCAACGATCTCTACGACGCGAGCCCGTTTCCCGGCCGGCGATCGTTTCAACGGCTCAATCGCGTCGAGTACCAACGTTCGGTCGAAGACCTGCTGGGCATCCGAGTCGATGTCGGCGCCTTGTTACCGCCCGACACGGTGAGCCACAGCTTCGACAACATTGCCGACGTCCAAGCGATGTCGCCCACACTTCTCGACGGCTACCTTCGGGCGGCGGGCCAGATCAGCCGAGATGCCATCGGCGACTTGAACGCGAGCGCGAGTGAGACGACCCACAAGGTGCCGCGCACGGCCTCGCAGCTCCGTCACGTCGAGGGAGCACCTTTCGGAACCCGGGGTGGCATTTCCGTCGTTCACAACTTTCCCGCGGATGGCGACTACGTGTTTCGTATACAGCTCCACAGCTCGCCCGCTGGATTCTTGTACGGCTCGACCGCCAAGAACGAGCAAGTGGAAGTGTCGGTGAACGGAAATCGCGTCGCCCTCCTCGATGTCGATCCTTTGATGACTGAGGAAGATGAAGCGGGAATGAACATCGAGACCCAGCCCATCGCGGTGCGCGCGGGCCCGCACCGCATTAGCGCCGCTTTTCTCGCGCGCTATGAAGGTCCGATCGACGATGTGATCTCGCCCATCGAGCACACGCTTGCCGATAGTCACATCGGTATCGAATACGGCATCACGACCCTTCCGCATTTGCGGGACTTCACGATTCAAGGCCCCTACGACGTCACGGGGATGTCCGATACACCTAGCCGTCGCCGCGTGTTCACCTGCCGTCCCGTCACCGCGGACGAAGAAATGCCGTGTGCGGACCGGATCGTCGAACGGTTGGCGAGTCAAGCGTATCGGCGCCCGGTGGACGAGCTCGGACGAGAGGCGCTGATGTCGTTTTACACCAAGGGGCGGGAGAACGGCGATTTCGAGAGTGGGATTCGCATGGCGCTTCAAGCGATCCTCGCCAGCCCGAGCTTCGTGTTTCGATTGGAACGGCAGGATCGAGCAGTCGCCGAGCCAGGATCGGGCTATCCCATCGCAGATATCGATCTAGCCTCCAGGCTATCGTTCTTCTTATGGGCATCGGGCCCGGATGACGAGTTGGTGGGCCTCGCGGTCGATGGAGCCCTCTCGAAGCCCGAGGTTTTGGAGGCGCAGGTAGCGCGGATGCTAGCGGATCCCCGCGCCCAGGCGCTCTCCACTCGGTTCGCCTCTCAATGGCTTCGCCTCCAGGACCTCGAAAAGCTTCACCCCGACGCGCTTCGCTATCCGCAATACGATGCGCGTCTCGCAGAGTCGATGAAGCGAGAGACGGAGCTACTGTTCCAGCATCTCGTCAATGAAGATAGAAGCGTGCTCGAGCTACTCACCGCGAACTATACGTTCGTCGACGAGCGCCTCGCCCGCCATTACGGAGTTCCCAACGTCAGCGGCACGGAGTTTCGAAAAATAACTCTCGAAGGCGACAACGCGAATCGACCGGGGGTGCTCGGTCACGGAAGCACTCTTGCCCTGACGTCGGTCGCGAACCGGACGTCGCCGGTCCAGCGCGGCAAGTGGGTCATGGAGGTGCTCTTGGGAAGTCCTCCGCCTCCGCCTCCGCCGAACGTTCCCGATCTGGAGGAGACCGCCGCGGTGGCCGAAGATCGTATCCTCTCTATTCGGGAGCGAATGGAATCCCATCGAGCCAATCCCGCATGCAACTCGTGTCACACCGTCATCGACCCCATCGGACTCTCGCTCGAGAATTTCGATGTCACGGGTGCTTGGCGTGAGAAGGATGGCGGCTCGCCGATCGATCCCTCCGGAGAGCTCTATGACGGCACCGCGCTCGATGGCCCGCTTGGGTTGAGAGATGCGCTCATCCGTCGATCCGATGCGTTCGTCACGAGCTTCACGGAGAGCTTGCTCACTTACGGGCTGGGTCGCCGGGTCGAGTACTACGACATGCCCGCCGTTCGCCGGATCGCGAGAGATGCTGCGGAGAATGGAAATCGGATGTCGGCGTTCATCCTCGGCGTCGTCAAGAGCCCCCCGTTTCTCATGAGCAGCACCGCGGACGAGCCCTACTCGACCGACGCCGCCGAAGGCGTCCAATGAGTCGCGAGCAGCGCCATTGGCGGCGGGAAGTAACCATGCTGTCTGAGCCCCGCGCTCCGAGCGGCACCCAAATCCTCTGCTGCGAGACCGGCGCGAAAGCGCCGAACCGCGCAGCGGTGGGGATGGAGACGTAGCGAATTTGTTTGAATGGAACGATCCGAGCGGCACCCAGAACCTCTGCTGCGAGACCGGCGCGAAAACGCCGAACCGCGCAGCGGTGGGGATGGAGACGTAGCGAATTTGTTTGAATGGAACGATCCGAGCGGCACCCAGAACCTCTGCTGCGAGACCGGCGCGAAAACGCCGAACAGTGCAGCGGTGGGGGTGGAGACGTAGCGAATTTGTTTGAATGGAACGATCCGAGCGGCACCCAGAACCTCTGCTGCGAGACCGGCGCGAAAGCGCCGAACAGTGCAGCGGTGGGGGTGGGGCCCCACCGCACTACACAATAAGGACCATGACATGTTCATAACGAACAAACATCTTCCTCGACGAACGTTTCTCAAGGGCGTGGGGGCGACGGTAGGCCTTCCGTTTCTCGAAGCCATGGTGCCGGCGCGCAGTGCCGGTGCGGCCCCGTCCGAGCGCCCTCGGCTCGTGTGCATCGAGATGGTGCATGGCGCTGCCGGGAGCAATGCGATCGGGATCGAAAAGAACTTGTGGTCGCCAAAAGCGGTCGGGCGCGAGTTCGATCTCACCCCTTCCAGCTTGAGTCCGCTCGAGCCCTATCGTGACTACCTGACGATCGTGAGCAACACCGACTGCCGCAACGCGGAAGCATTCTCTCCACCGGAAATTGGCGGTGACCACTTCCGCTCGAGCGCCGTGTTCTTGACCCAGGAGCACCCACGTCAGACCGAAGGCTCGGATGTCCACGTCGGAATGTCGCTCGACCAAATATACGCGCGCCGTTTCGGACAAGACACGCCGATCCCGTCCATGCAGCTTTGTATCGAGAACGTCGATCAATCCGGCGGATGTTCCTACGGATATGCTTGCGTTTATACCGATACGATCAGCTGGGCATCACCGAGCGAGCCGTTGCCGATGATCCGGGATCCACGACTCGCTTTCGATCAGCTTTTCGGGGCCGGCGGGACCTCGGAGGAGCGCGCGATCCGGCGTGAAGAGAATCGCAGCATCCTCGATTGGCTCCCTCAAGAGATCTCGCGGTTGAGCCGTGAGCTGGGCGCGACGGATAAGAGCCGCCTCGATGACTATCTCGACAACGTTCGCGAGATCGAGCGTCGTATCCAACGGATCGAGGAGCGCAACACGAGCGGTGAAGTGCGAGCACTTCCCGAAGCGCCGATCGGTGTTCCGGATGACTACGCCGAGCATGTGAAGCTCATGTTCGACCTGCAGGCTCTAGCCTTCATGGCGGACACGACGCGGGTTTTTTCGTTCAAAATGAGCCGCGACGTCTCGGGGCGCGTATTTCCAGAGAGTGGCGTGATGCAAGGTTTTCACAACGCCTCCCACCATCGCGGCCGTGAGGATCGCGTGCTCGACTACGCCAAGATCAACAAATACCACGTTAGCTTGCTGCCGTATTTTTTCGACAAGCTGCGTGACGCACGGGAAGGTGACCACAATCTGCTCGACAAGACGATGATCGTCTACGGCTCCTCGATGGGCGACTCGAATTTGCACAATCACAAGCGCTGCCCCCTGTTTCTCGCAGGTCACGCGAACGGTCAGCTCGAAGGGAACGTGCATCTCAAGGCCGCCGACGGCACGCCGATGGCGAACGTCATGTTGACGATGTTGCACAAGCTCGGGCTCGATGAGCTCGAGTCGTTCGGCGACAGCACCGGAGCGTTCGACACGAGCGCGAGTGCGGTCGAGCCCACCGCGACGGGCGCGGGGCTCTGAAGAAGCGTTTGAACGGGTGAGGAAGCAAAGATCATGATGGGACAGAGCTTGCGGATCACACGAGGGCTGTTGCTCGCCCTGGTCGTCGTCGTTTCGGGGGCATGGGGACCGGCCGATATCACGATGAGCGTTACACCGGTAGCCGACGCGGCCATGGCCGGCGATAGCGACCGCGTGCGTGAGCTCTTGCTCGTCGGAAGCGACGTCAATCAGGCGCAGGGTGACGGCATGACCGCCCTTCATTGGGCCGCGCTGTCGAGAGATACCGAGATGGCGGAAATGCTCCTTTACGCCGGCGCGACCGTGGCCGCGAGCACCCGGCTCCAGGGATATACCCCACTTTTCTTGAGCAGCCAGTTGGGCGATGCTCCGATGATGGAGCTCTTGTTGAAAGCCGGCGCGGATGCGAACGCTGCGAGCGCTTCGGGAGCGGTACCGCTGATGGTCGCGGCGGCGGCAGGGCAACCGGGGGCCGTCTCGACTCTTATCGCGCACGGTGCCGATGTCGATGCGAAGGAGTCGGGTCGTGGCCAAACGGCGTTGATGTTCGCGGCCGCCAACGGGCGCTCCGAGGTCATCGACGTTTTGGTGGAGCACGGTGCCGATGTTGCGGCGGCGACCCATCTAGTAGACGTTCCCAAGCTGTCGAGCGCGGATCGCGCCGCTTTGGGTCGGAAGCTGAGAGAGCAACGCGAGCAGCGCGAGAAGGACGCAAGCGCTTCGGATCCCGAAGCAGCGCCGCCTGAGCCCGAGCCTGAGAAAGACAGCAGCGGCGGTCGCAACATCTTCGCCAAGTTGTTTGGCTGGATGATACCTGGTCGTGGGGGTGATGCCCCGGCGCCCGCGCCTCCGCGAAGACGACCGAGATACGGTGACCTCGTGGGGGTCCAGGGTGGATTGACACCCCTGCTCTTCGCGGCCCGTCAAGGGCACGTCGAAACCGTGGACTCGCTCTTGAGAGCGGGCGCGGACATCAACCAAGTGAGCGAAGGCTCACGAACGAGCCCGCTTCTCATCGCGGTGATGAACGGGCATTTCGATCTCGCGATGAAGTTGTTGGACGCGGGTGCCGATCCGACAGCGACCAACGCGCCCGCCAAAGTCACACCGCTCTACGCGGCCATCAACATTTGGTACGCGCCTCATACGAGCTATCCTCAGCCGCAGGCTCACCGTCAGCAGCGCACCACCCACCTCGAGCTCATGCGAGCGCTCCTCGACAAGGGCGCGGATCCGAACGCCCGGCTCGAAAAGAAAATCTGGTTCAGCGCTTACAATTTCGACCAATCGGGAATCGACGAGACCGGTGCCTCGCCTTTCTGGCGCGCCGCGTACGGTAGCGACGTCGAGGCCATGCGACTGTTGAAGAGCTATGGCGCCGATCCGACGGTGACGACCAAAAAGCCACCCGAGCGACCTCGTGTCGCGGACCAGCAGGGGCGGGAGATCAAAGATGTCTCGGGCCTCGCGCCGGTCCC
This sequence comes from Acidobacteriota bacterium, assembly GCA_029263435.1. Lineage (GTDB taxonomy): Bacteria > Acidobacteriota > Vicinamibacteria > Marinacidobacterales > SMYC01 > JAJCXL01. The sequence goes on from JAJCXL010000080.1 coordinate 7,902, forward strand.
CGAAGGCGGGCCTGCATTGAGCGCCATTCACGCCGCTTCGGGCGCCGGCTACGGAGAGGGATTCGCTGCCAACGAGCATCGGAATCACCCTGCCGGATTTCTACCCGCGGTTCGATATCTTGTGGAGGAATGCGGCCTCGACGTGAACGCCCGAGATCACGAAGGCAATACCGCGCTCCATAACGCCGCGGCTCGCGGTGACGTCGAGCTCATCGAGTACCTCGTGTCTCGTGGCGCCGATGTGACCGTCGTGAATCGGGAGGGGCAGACCACCGCCGACATGGCGAATGGTCCCGTCCAGCGCATTCAGCCCTTTCCGGAAGCGCTCACTCTATTGACGAGCCTCGGCGCGGCGAACAACAACAAGTGCGTCTCCTGTTAGAAACGAGGGCGCGCGAGACTACTGGCGGCCGAGCCGAAACGTTTGGCGCACGCGCATCTCGACGCGGACTTTGATGCCCTGGCGCTCGGCGGGCTCGTAGCGCCACGTCGCGACAGAATCGAGGACCGCCTGATCCAATACCGGGCTCGCGGGCTCGATGACGGCGAGCTCGGTCGGGATGCCTTCTTCGGTCAAGACGAAAGCTATCGTTACGCGCCCTTGTTGGTTGAGCTTTTGCGCTAGCGGCGGATAAGCCGGCGCTGTCCCCGAGATCCGTTTCGGGGGTTTGTCATCCGGACCGAGCTCGATGAGCTCACCCGGTTGGGGGAGCTCCGGCGCGGACGGCTCCGGGACGAGCGCGAGCTCAGCGTCTTCAGCCGAAGCGACGGGGTCCGGTCCGGTCTCCGCTGCTTCCGCCGGTTGCGCGGGTTTGGGTGCACTCGCGGCTCGGCGCGCGCGAGCTCGGAGTCTCGCGACGACATCCACCGTCTCTCCGGCCTGCGCGACGACCACCGAGCGCCACGTCTCGTAGCCGCGCCGTGACACTTCGACGTCATGTTGTCCCGGCTCGAGCTCGACTTCTTCGAGGGGCGTCATTCCTACTTCATTGCCGTCGATCGATACCGAGGCACCGGCAGGCTCGGACTCGAGAAAGAGCGTGATTCGGGCGGGCTGCAACGCAAAGAACAAGGGCTCTGGCGGCGCGTCCTCCGAAAGCTCGAACTCCTGGTCGAGCGGCAAGAACCCCTCTTTCTCGATGCGGACCCGGTGGGTCCCATAGGCGAGCGAGGCAAGCTCCACCGGGCTCGTGCCGACGAGCTCGTCATCGAGCCAGACCTCGGCCGAGTCGGGATCCGTCGACATGACGATGTCTTTCGCGACGGGCTCGCTCAGGAGGCTCGACAGGACCATCGCCGCCAGGAGTGCGAAGCCGACGACGCCGGCAACCCACACGTTTCGCTTTTTTCTGGTCGGCCGCCCTCGCTCAGTGATGCTCGATTGGGACTCGACACTTGGACTGGACCCTGAGAGTTTTTTGATTCCGGCGGCGCGCTCGACGTCGGAGATGACGAGGTCGACGGTCTCTTGTTCCTCTGAATGTGCTTCGTCCGGTGCTCGGGTGCTGACGATAGTCGCTTCGCCCGAAGGAGACGAGTCCAATCGGTCGAACTCTTCGAGGTTGAGGGCGGAAACGAAGGAAGAGAAAGAGTCGAAGCGGTTGTGAGGCTCTTTAGCGAGCGCTCTCAAGAAGATGTCCGCGTACTCCGACGGTAGGTCCGGCTTGAACTGAATCGGAGAGACCGGAGGGGTGTGCACGACCTTGTAGATCACGGAGGTCACGTTCTCGCCGGGAAAAGGTTTGTTTCCGGTCAGCAGCTCGTACGTCACGACGCTCAACGAGTAGAGATCCGCTCTCGACGTGATCTCGGCACCGAGGACTTGTTCGGGAGCCATGTAGGACGGAGAGCCTAGAAACTGCCCGGCCGTGGTCATGACGGTCGATTCCAAGTGGGCCAAGCCGAAATCGGTGATGATCGGTCGGCCGTCCGGATCGATCATGATGTTGGCGGGCTTGATATCCCGGTGATACACCCCTTTGCCGTGGGCGTAGGCCAAAGCATCGGCTATCGGCGCGACGTAGGGGAGCGCCTCCTCGAGTGGCATCGGGCCCTTCTCCGCGAGGATCTCCAAGAGGCTCTTGCCCTCGAGGAACTCCATCACGAAGTAGTTCTCACCCACATCGAAGATGGTGATGATGTTGGGGTGAGAGAGTCCGCCCGCGGCTCTCGCCTCGCGTTGAAAGCGTTTCCGATACTCGCCGGAGTCGTCCTGCGAGATGATGTCGTCTTTCAACGCTTTGATCGCGACCACGCGTTGGGTGAAAGGGTCGTAGGCGCGATACACCTTACCCATGGCGCCCCGACCAATTTCTTCTTGGACTTCGTACCGACCGAACTTCGTTACCGACATGGCCTTCTCACTACTAAAGGGGGGGCTTGGCGCTGGGCTCCGAGTTTGGAGTGGAGCCGTTCGAAACGATAACTTACCGCTTGGCGGGTTTGCAACTCTCTCGCTCGAGGATAGGACGCTACCTTCGGCCAGCGCACGAGACACGCGTTGTAGCGAAGGCCGCTCAATCATATAGAATGGGGGGTCTATTAAAGAAGAGAAACAGGCACCCTATTCAAGAGGTAACAGATGTTCATTCGGCCACTAGCCCTCGCAAGCTCGTTCGTTCTCCTTGTCCTCACCGCTGCCCAAGCGCAGTGGACCGCTGAGAAGCCCGGAAGCGACAACCTCCAGGTATTGAGCCACATCCCACTCGGCCCGCGGCTCAGCGTCTCGGACATCGACCTCGAGCAGGAGATGGATCGTCCCTACGCCTATGTGGGCCGGATGGTTTACGGCTTCGAGGGTGACAAAGGGCTCGACATTATCGACCTCCACGATCCGACGAAGGCCAAGCGCATTTACTCGTGGCGCATCGAGAACCAAGACCTCCATCTCGGCACCGGCGGCATGGACGTCAAGCACTTCAAATGGAAGGGTCGCTACTACGTCGTCCAGTCACTCCAGTTCCGGCAAGGGGGGCCCGACCCGGACCTCGGAGCCGTGATCCTCGACGTGACCGGGCTTCCGGACCCGTCTACGGTGAAAGAAGTCGCGCGGATCCGCGAGCCCGACTATCCGGGCGGCTTCCACAACATCTTTATCTACAAGCACAGCAACGGCGCCGTGTTGCTCTTCACGACGGTTTCGGGCCCGTTCTCGCATGTCTATGACCTCGGCCGTGCGGTCGAAGGGGACCTCGAGAACGCTCTCGTCGCCAAAGTCCCCGTGCCCAACTCGGAAAGCGAGCGGCGCGGCTATCACGATTTCTATACCGGCTATCATCCCGACAGCGCCGAGGATCGCTTCTACGGCGGCGGAACCGGCGGCTACTACGTCTACAACGTGACCGATCTGGAGAACCCGAAGCTACTCGTGAGTCTTACGGGCATCAGCGGGGTGCGCTCCGGACACACGTTCACACCGACGCCGGATGGACGCTACGTCGTCGCCGAGACGGAATATCAGTACGCGCCGTTGCGCATCTTCGATCTCAAGCCGGGGCTCGACGGAGAGGTCGAGAACATCTCGAGGCCGATCGGCGCGTGGACGGCGGACTGGCGGAACCTGGTTCACAATCACGAGATCCGATACCCCTATGTTTTCGTCTCCGGCTATCTCGACGGTCTTCAAGTGTTCAGCTTGATGGATCCGGCGAACCCGACCACGGTCGCCTATTACGATACTTATACAGGTCCTCCCAACCCGGTGCGTTACCCGATGTTCAACGGAGCGTTCGGCGTCGACGTCAGAAATGAAGACGGCCTCATCGTCGTGAGCGACATGACGACGGGGTTTTGGGCGTTTAGGATGGAAGGTTTCTCGGGCTGGAAAGGCGAGGATTGGGGGATGCCCAACATCTCGAGCGCCCAGGATTGGGAAACCGGGCCGGCAGGACCGACGGAACAACAGCAGTGACGCTCGCCTCGACGTTGCTCGCGCTGTCGCTCGTCGCGACGCCAGCCGCCGAGCTTCCGCCCTCTCCTTGGAACGCTCCTTACGGGTTCGGCGGGACCTTGATGTGTAGCGGGAGCGGCGCGTCCGGTTCCGCGCTTCCGGATCTCCCCTCGAACTATTACGGCATCGAGCTCGTCTCTACCAAGCGCGTGCCCGGTACGGGCGCGGGCATCGGGCGGGCGGTCGTGACCTTTTCGAGCTCACCCTTCGGCGTCGCGGTGAGCCCCGCCGGTATTTACCGGCTGGACGTGGCGGTTCGACTCGACCGGATCAAGAAACCGAAGATGGGCGTTCTCACGGCGTGGGCGACGAGAGATGATCTCTCAGAGACGGTGCGCCTCGGGGCGCTCGATGACGGGCTGCGCGCGTCCGGCGCGGTCGGATGGAACAAATTCCTTCTCGTCGTCTCCTTGGAGCCTAATGGAGAGCCCTCGGATTCTTGGTCCGGCCCCGTCGTTATGCGCGGCATGTCCCGAAGCGGCATGATGCATACCCTCGCGGGCCACGGCCCCTTCGAGCAAGAGCCCTGCGCGAAGTACGGGTTCTGACAGCGTGAGAACTCTCGTTCTACTTGCTGCGCTCGTCGCGGTGCCGGGGTGGGCTCAACACGAGCATCACGACATGACGGGCCACGATATGGGCGGGGATCCCAAGGCGTGGAGGATGCCCCCGCACGACTTTCCGATGCCGCCCCTTCCAGGCATTGCCGGAGCGGTGCCCATCGTCGGACCGTTCTTGCCCGGGATGGACGCGACCGATTTGGAAGCGTTTCCCGAAGCTCAACCGGGCGAGGTGGTCGAGATGAACGACGGCGACAAGCTCGTGATGAGCGCGAGCCTCGTGCGTCGCACGCTTCGGGGCAAGACGTTCCTCATGTACGGCTATAACGGTCAGTACCCGGGGCCACTCATCAAGGCGAATCGAGGCGCGACCATCATCGTGGAGTTCATCAACGAGATCGAAATGCCGACCACGGTGCACTGGCACGGCCTGCGTCTCGACAACCGCTTCGACGGCATCCCGAACGTGACCCAGGCGCCCGTCCAGCCGGGTGAGCGGTTCACCTACGAGGTCCACTTCCCGGATAGCGGCGTCTACTGGTATCACCCGCACATGCGCGAGGATATCCAACAAGATCTGGGCCTCTACGGAAATATGCTCGTCGCGCCCCCCGAGCCGGACTACTACAGTCCAGTGAATGCCGAGCACGCGCTCATCCTGGACGACTTGCTGATGGATGATCTCGGCCCCATCCCGTGGGGTGACCGGGCACCGACTCACGCGCTCATGGGGCGTTTCGGAAACGTGATGCTCGTCAACGGGGTGACGGATTACGAGCTCTCCGTCGAGCGCGGCTCAGTGGTGCGTTTCTACCTCACCAATGTCGCGAATTCGCGTACGTTCAATGTCGTCTTCGGTGGTGCCCCTATCAAAGTGGTCGCCTCGGACGTCAGCAAGTATGAGCATGAGGTGTCGGTGTCGAGCGTCGTGATCGGGCCTGCCGAGCGCTACATCGTCGAAGTCCTTTTCGACGAGCCCGGCGATCTGGAGATCGTCAACTCGATCCAGGCGATCGATGACTTCATGGGTCGATTCGAGCCTCAGGTGCAAAAGCTCGCGACCATACGCGTGAATGCTGAGCCGGTGGGCGATAGCTTCGTGGATGCGTTTAGGATGCTCCGCGACAACGCCGATGTCACGGCCGATGTCGACGCCTTTCGTGAGCACTTCGACAAGCCCATCGACCATCGACTCGAGCTCACCCTCGACATAGAGAACTTGCCCCAAGCGATCGTTCAAGCCATGCAGTTCGAAGCCGGGCTCTATGCGCCGCCGCTCGAATGGAATGACGCGATGCCCATGATGAACTGGCTTTCCAGTGCGGAGCAGGTCCACTGGAAGCTGGTCGACCCGGATACGGGGAAGGAAAATGATGACATCGGGTGGAGCTTTTCCGTAGGCGACGTCGTCAAGATCCGGATCTTCAACAACCCCGAATCCATTCACCCGATGAATCATCCCTTCCACGTGCATGGGCAACGTTTCTTGGTGCTGTCGCTCGACGACGTTCCCAATGACAACCTCGTGTGGAAGGATACGGCGATCGTGCCGGTTGGAACGACGATGGATATCCTCATCGACGTCACCAATCCCGGGACGTGGATGATGCACTGTCACATCGCGGAGCATCTCCACGCGGGCATGATGACCTCTTTCACCGTCACCGAACCCTGAAACTCTGTTCTAGCAGGCACCGCGCCGCTTCGAGTATCCTTTCAGCCGCTCGAGCCGCGCGTCGCGGCCGTAGCTAATAAGGAGGGACTCGAGTTCATGGCTAAGTACATGGTCCGTGCGTCTTACAACGCCGAGGGTACGAAAGGTCTGATCAAAGACGGTGGCGTTGCGCGCCGAGAAGCAGCCGAGGCGCTCATCAAGAGCCTGGGCGGTACGATGGAGTGCTTCTACTATGCGCTCGGTGACGACGACGCTTATGTGATCATTGACGTCCCGGATACCGCCTCCCTGGTAGCTGCCAGTCTTGCGATTGGCGCTAGCGGGGTCGTTACTGCGTCGAGTACACCGCTATTCACTGCTGAAGAGATGGACGAAGCGACGAAGAAGTCACCCGCCTACAAGCCGCCCGGAAGCTAGAGCGTACCCAGTAAAGGGGAGGAAGAAAAGACGATGTCGACGCGACCGGTCGCCGGGGCGGGTACGACCTGCCTCATCTTGGCCTCACTATTTGCCGCTACATTCACCGCCGATGCACAGGACTACGGCAGCCGCGGCAATCTCTGGTCGTCTATGACGCCCGAGGAGCGCGAGGAGGTGGACGAGCTTTCAGAGCGGTTCAAGGTTCTCATCGGTGCGGCGCGGAGCGAGCTCATGATGGTGCGAGAGACCATCGCCCACGCGGAGGCTCGAGGGTTTCAGGTCTGGGATCCGAACCGAAGCCAGGCGCCGTCACCGGGGGACAAGTTCTATGCCGTCAATCGCGACCGAAGCATGGTGTTGTGGGTGGTAGGGAAGGAGCCGCTGTCCGAGGGCATTCGGTTGGTGAACAGCCACATAGACTCCATCCGGCTCGAGCTCAAGCCGCATCCGCTCAAAGAGCAAAACGGTGCGGTGACATTCGACACTCTCGTCCATGGTGGTCTCAAGGCCTATCAATGGACGAACGTGCCGCTCGCGCTGACCGGTCGCGTCGAC
>JAJCXL010000081.1 GCA_029263435.1 Acidobacteriota bacterium
CCCCGAAGCGGCATGTTGCGCCGTGCCCGCGATGTCGTCGATCAGCCGTTTCAAACCGGCTCGCTCGATGAGTCGAGACACGGACGGGCCACCAGACGCTATCCCCGCGAAGAGCTCACGCGGAATGGATCTCAGCTCGCCGTCGATCGTGGTGAAGATGACGACCCGATCCCGTATCTCGAAGGCTTCGACATCGAGGGTGGTGCCGTCGGAGAGCCGGATCGTCTCGGCGTGCGATGACGTCGCGAAGGCGAGACTACAAAGCAACAACCACGTGCGCATATTCGACCCCAGGGCCTAGGCCCGGCTGGTCGGAAAGCTCAAGACTTCGTCGAGCGAGGTCTTTCCCGCCGCGATCATCACCAGACGATCGAAGCCCACCGCGACCCCGGAACAATCCGGAAGCCCTGCTTCGATGGCAGCCAGGAGGTTCGGGTCCGCTTCGACCGTCTCCCGACCCAGCATCTCGCGCAGAGCCAAGTCGCTCTCGAAGCGCTCGCGCTGCTCCTGAGCATCCGTCAGCTCGTGATAACCGTTTGCAAGTTCTGTTCCGTGAAAATAGAGCTCGAATCGCTCCGCGAGACCGCCACCTTCGTGCCGGATCTTGGCGAGCGCTGCCAGCTCTTTCGGAAAGTCGTAAACGAAGACGGGCGCTCGCTCGCCGAGTCTCGGCTCTATCACTTGAGCCATCAGCAGGTTCAGCCAGTCCTCTCTCGAGAGCTTCGTCGGCGCCCCGACCGAAACTCCCATCCGCGCGGCCGCGCTCTGTAGATCACGCGCCTCGGCGGTGTGAGGGTCGATACCTACATAGTCTCGAAAAGTGGCCCCATAGGTGTGCCGTTCCGAGACGCCGGTGTCGAGCAGATCGTGAAGCAGAGCCTCGACGTCATCCATCAACCGATGGTGATCGAAACCTACCCGGTACCACTCCAGCATCGTGAACTCCGGGTTGTGCCGACGACCGGTCTCGCCTCGACGAAACGCTTTCGTGATCTGGAAGATAGATCCGGACCCCGCTGCGAGGAGCCGCTTCATCGCGAACTCCGGCGACGTCTGGAGGTACCCGTCGCCTGCGGGAATGCTGTCGATATGGGGATCCGTGACCGTCGCGCGGCCTAGGATGGGCGTTTCGACCTCGAGCACCCCTTCACGATCGAAGAATTGCCGGGTACGGCGCAATAGCCCGGCCCGCAGCTGCAGCACCTCCAAAGCCGCGCTCGGCTGCCAGAGCGGAGGCGTATCTCTATTCCTTGACGCGGGAGACGTAGTCGCCCGTGCGGGTGTCGAGCTTCAGCTTTTCTCCCGCATTGATGAACAACGGGACCCGCACGACCGCTCCGGTCTCGAGGGTCGCGTTCTTGCCTCCCGTGCCGGCCGTATCGCCTCGAATACCGGGCTCGGTCTCGACGACGGCGAGCTCCACGAACATCGGAGGCGTCACTTGAATGATGGCGTCGTTGTAGAGCGTCACGGAGCAGTGGTCTTCTTCCTTGAGCCACTTGGAAGCATCGGCGACGATGTTCTTGTCGGCCTGGTGCTGCTCGTAGGAGTTCGGATCCATGAAGTGCCAGTGCTCACCGTCGTTGTACAAGTACTGCATGTCGGTGTCGAGCACGTCCGCACCTTGAATGCTCTCTCCGGATTTGAACGTCCTCTCGTTGACCCGACCGGAGTTCAAGTTCCGGAACTTGACCCGGGTAAACGCTTGTCCTTTGCCCGGCTTAACGAGATCCACGTCGATGATGACGCAGGGGTCGCCGTCGATGAGGATCTTTTGTCCCGAGCGGACTTGATTGGTCGTGTAGTTTTCAGCCATCTTTAGTTTTCGTGCTCTCGATCTGAAGCGCTGGGAATTGCGGTAAGCCAGGCATCTTATCGCGGTCCGGACCGAAGCTCCACTCTTTTACGTGCCGATGGGCTGCCAGGCGCCTTCCTCTTGACATTCTACAAGAATGGCGTTACATCTGAACCATGCCCAAGGACAAGACCAAGGAAAAAAGCGATCTGCTCCAAGGCACGCTCGACCTTTTGATCTTGAAGACGCTCTCGCTCGCACCGATGCACGGCTGGGGCATCTCGCAACGGATCCAGCAGATGTCCAAGGACGTCCTGCAGGTCAACCAAGGTTCTTTGTACCCGGCTCTTCACCGGCTCCAAGTGCAAGGATGGATTCAATCGGAGTGGGGTGCGTCGGATAACAACCGGCGGGCGAAGTTCTACGAGCTCACCGCCTCGGGTCGAAACCGACTTCGAGACGAGACCAGAAATTGGGAGCGCCTTTCAGGCGCCGTCGTTCGCATCCTCCAAACGAGCTGAGCACATGCTCGATGGACTGAAGGGACTCATCCAGCGGATACGGTCCTCCGTTCACCGGCGCGACTTCGAGGACGACCTCGATCAAGAGCTGTCGTTTCATCTCCAGATGGAGGTCGAGAAGAACATCGCGCTCGGGATGACGACCGAGCGCGCTCGACAAGAAGCGGGTCGCAGCTTCGGCGGTGTTCTCAGAACCAAAGAAGACGTGCGCTCGTCCAGAGGCCTCGCGCTCATCGACGGTCTTGGTCGAGACCTCCTCGACGCCAAGCGGGCATTGTTCGCGAACGCGCTCGGAAGCGCGGTCATCATCGGTACTCTAGCGCTCGGTATCGGCGCCAACACCGCGATCTTCAGCGCTATTTACGGCGTGTTGCTCCGCCCTCTCCCTTTCGACGACGGCGATCGGCTGGTCCTATTGACCCAGAGCGCTCCGGCAGCCGGCGTCGAGGACACTCGTTTCTCGGTCGCGGAGGTCGAGCAGTACATCGAGGAGACCGAAAGCTTCGAGTCTCTCGTCGAGTACCACACGATGCCTTTCATTCTCCTCGGCGGGGAGGAGCCCGTGCGGGTGCAGACCGGCGTGGTATCGGCAGAGTTTTTCGACGTACTAGGGGTCGAGCCGCATCTGGGCCGCATGTTCTTGCTGGGAGAAGATGAGCCGGGCGCCGAAGCCGTCCTCGTGGTGAGCTATCACTACTGGAGGAGCCACCTCGGTGGCGACGCGGATGTCATCGGAGCGATGCTCGAGATGAACGACCGGCCCCATCGAGTCGTCGGGGTGCTTCCGCCGCTGCCCGACTTCCCCGACCGCAACGATGTCTACATGCCGCTGTCGGCCTGCCCATTCCGAGCCGCGCCCGCATTTCTCGCGAGTCGCGGCTCTCGCATGATGCGTGTTCTCGGACGGCTGAAGCCCAACGTCAGCCTCGACGAGGCCCGCGTCGATGCCGGGCTGGTCGCAGCCCGGATGGTGCGTACCTATCCGGACATCTACCCGACGAGTCGAGGGCATGTGGTGAGGCCGAGCCGGCTCCACGACGAGCTCACGCGCACCGCGCGGCCGACACTATTATTGCTGCTCGCGACCGCGGGATGCGTCTTGCTGATTGCGTGCGCGAACGTCGCGAACGTGACCTTGTCACGAGTCTTGAGACGTCGCCGGGAGCTCGAGCTGCGACACGCGGTCGGCGCGAGTCGCGGACGTATCGCGCGGCAGCTCCTCGTCGAAGCGACCGTCCTCGCAGTGTTGGGCGGCGCCTTGGGTCTAGCTCTCGCGGGGTCCTCGCTCGGTCTCATCGTCGACTACGCCAGCCGATTCACACCACGAGCGAGCGAGATCGCTCTCGATGGCGTGGTGTTGCTCTTCACGCTCGCGATCTCGGCCGTCACGGGTCTCGCGTTCGGAACCCTCCCGGCGTTTCTGCCTCGGGTTCAAGTGCGTGGCCAACGACTACGGCGCGCACTCGTCACGGCTCAGGTCGCCGCATCCCTCGTTCTCCTCGCCACCGCGGGCCTGATGCTGCGAAGCCTCCTCCACCTCGAGCGCATCGATCCGGGCTTCGACTCCGAGCACGTACTCACGATGCTCGTCGATCTCAACTGGTCGAAATACGATGACACCGGGCCGGTCCGAGGCTTCCATGAGAAGCTCCTTCGAGAGATAGAGGCGCACCCGAGTGTGGTCTCGGCAGCCATCAGTCGAACGTTTCCTTTGGCCCGCGGCGAAGTGCCGCAGCAAGCCCGATTCCAGCTCGCAGAAGCGTCTGAGCAAAGTAGGGTGCTCGACGTGCATGCGGTGAGCCGAGAGTACTTCCGAGCCATCGGCGTTCCTCTCGTCAGAGGTAGGTTCTTCTCGCCGCGAGACAAGTTTGGGAGCCCGGCCGTGGTTCTGATCAATCAAGCGGCGGCGGTCCGCTATTGGCCCGACACTTCACCGGTCGGGGAGAGCCTCGTGGCGGGGAAAGACTCCGCAGAGATCGTCGGGGTGGTCGACGACGTGAGGCAGTACCGGCTGGATGCGCCCGCGGCACCGACCGCTTACGTTTCGATCGAGCAGTTTCCGCTCCGTGTCAGCCACCTCGTCGTGCGGACCCGGGACGAGCCGGCGAGGGTCTCCGAAGAGCTCATCAGTATCGTTCACGGCATCGACCCGGACCAAGCCGTTGCCTCCGTGAAGACCTTCGACAACGTGCGAAGCGAGTCTCTCGCCGCTCCCCGGCTGACGACCTCGTTACTGTCGTTGTTCGCCGCGCTCGCCCTCGCCATCACCATCGTCGGATTGAGCGGCGTCCTCGCCGTCAGCGTGAGTCAACGCGAGTCCGAGCTCGGTATCCGCATCGCGTTGGGAGCGACCCGAGCGCGCGTGCTCGCGATCGTCATGAGGGAAGCGCTTGCCTTGATCGCGCTGGGCATCGCGCTCGGGGCGCTAGGGGTCCTCCCCCTCCGCTCGCTCCTGAGCGGACACCTCTTCGAGGTCGAGCCCACGGACCCCGCGACCTTGGCCGCGGTATGTACCCTACTGGTCGCGGCAGCCGCCGCGGCGTGCGTGATCCCGGCGCGTCGCGCCGCGAATATCGATCCGATCACCATCCTTCGAACCGACTAACGGGTGAGAGGGAGAAGCGAAAATGGACCAGGTCCTTTTGCTGGCCCAAGAGGCGAGTCGCAAGATCTATTGATTACAATACTTTAGCCGCCCGAGGCAGATAGAAAAAATGGACCAGGTCCCTTTTGGACTTGCGTGGTCATGGACTAGCCGTCGAGGCGGTCGAGACGTAGCCGCTCGCGCTCGTCGAACAAGCGCGTCGCGGAAAGCCACACCGAGACCAATACCCCAAACCCGGTGCCGGACGCGATGAGAAACATGATGAGTATCTGATACTTGACCGCTTCCACCGGAGGGCTCCCCGCGAGAATTTGGCCGGTCATCATGCCCGGCAAGCTCACGATGCCCGCCGCCGCCATCGAGTTCACGATCGGTACCAGACCGGTCCGAACGGCCTCTACCCGCAAGTGACTCGTAGCCGCCTGGGCGGTGTGGCCCAACAGTAGCCGCGCCTCGATCGCAGCCTTCTCTCGATAGGCCGATTCCGTGAATCGGCTCATCCCCAAAGACACGCCGCTCATCGTGTTGCCGAGCAGCATCCCGAGCAAGGGGATCGCGTATTGCGGCAGGTACCAAGGGGTCGCGTCAATCACGACGAGCAAAGCGAGCGCGGTCACGGAGAAGGAAGAGACGAACATCGACAGCGCGCCCACCGAGTAACCCCATGCACCCGCGAGCGGCCGAGCCTGTCGGGATCGGACCTCTCTGGCAGCGACGATCAGCATGATCCCGACCACGAGAAGAAGCAAGGACACGCGCGTCGTCTCGAAAAGCTGCCGAAGGACGAGGCCGACGAGCAAGAGCTGAACGACGGTGCGCACGGAGACGACGACGAGAGTACGAGCCAAGCCGAGTGCTGCGAAATGGCTCGTCAAGGCCAAAGCGAGCACGAGCACGGACGCGAGGACGAGATCGAGCGGAGTCAGCGAGATCATGTCGCCTGCGTCAAGCCCTCGGGCGTGAGCTCGAGCACGGACGACGCGACTCGTCTCGCTTGAGCAACGTCGTGGCTCACCCAGAGCACCGGTGCGTCGTGACGCACGCGATAGGCTTCGAGGATCGCCTCCACCCGCTCCGCATTCTCGGGATCGAGACTCGCGGTGGGCTCGTCCAATAGCAACGCGCGGGGCTCTGACGCCAGGAGCCTCGCCAATGCCAGCCGCTGTCTCTCTCCTGTGGAAAAACGAGACACCTCGCGCGCGAACGCGTCCGGCCCGAACCCAAGGGGCGCGAGGTCGACCTGCGTCGAGAAGTGCGCGCCGAGATCATCAGCCCACCAAGCGCTCTCCGCGGGCAGCATGCCCAGCCGCGACCGCCACACATGCGCCGGGATCTCGTTACCATCGACCCCGTCGAGCCGGACCACCCCTTCATGAGGATCCAAGTCCGAAAGCGCTCGCAGGAGCAGCGTCTTGCCAACCCCCGAAGCGCCCATCAAAGCGACACATTGTCCAGCTGAGATCGACAAAGACAACGGACCGAGGCCTCTGAACCTCAACCCCTCGACCTCGAGTCCGCTCATGTCGATCTACTTGGGCTCGAGCCACGCCATCTTGAGAGGTGGCTCACCGTCGAGGGAGGGAAAGTCGGCCTCGGGCTCTATAGGCGTGATACCCGCAAGCGGTCGTCCGCACTTCTCCCCGGTGCGCTCGAGCATGCGGAGCCAATCGTCTCGCCCGACCCGCGCCGCGTTGTTCGTCACGAGGAGGGAGCCCCCCGACGCCGTCGCCAAAAGGGCCGGCTTGAGAAGACTCGGATAGTCGCGCACGGTGTCCACCGCACCGAAGGGGCTCTTCGCCCATCGAGGCGGATCGACCACGACGAGATCGAACGCTTCCGGCGTGAACTTCTTGAACGGCCGGGTCCGGGCTGCCCGGCCCTTGATGGGAAGACCCGCCAGCTGCCGCACCACGGGGAGCACGTCTTCTTGGATGACGCGGGCGCGGGTCTCGGGAAAATCGTTGAGAGCCAAGTTGCGGCGAAACCACCGCATGGCCTCGCCAGAAAAATCTACGTGCCAGACTTCCGAGGCGCCTGCTCGAAGGGCGCATAGCGAAACCCCTCCCGTATAGGCGAAGAGGTTGAGAACTTTTCCCGTCGTAGCCCGGCGCAAGATCTCGCGACGTCCGGAGCGAAAGTCGAGGAACAAGAGAGGGTCCTGCCCGCGATGAGACGGCGTCACGTCGTAGCGCAGCGAGTGCTCCCGGCCGATGGGGGTCTCGGAGATCTCGCCTGCAGCCTCAACGAGCGCGGCGCGGTTCGGCCGATGATGCCAAACGGGAGTCAACGACAGGTCGAGCGCACGGCACACGATCCGGTGAAACCCGTCGAGCTCGTCCGGTGTGAGCGGCTCTCGCCACGTTTGAGCGAGCAACACCGGTCCGTAACGATCCAGTGTCAAGCCCGGCCGTCCTTCCGCCACCCCGTGGAACAACCGATAGCAGTCGGTTCGCTCTTCAGCGAGGCGGGTGAACAGCTCGCTTCTGCGCTCGAGAGCGCGAAGAAGGAGCGCGTCGCTCACGTCCCGGGCCAGTCCGGATGGAACGGGGAGGTCGAGATCTGATGCCGGAAGCCGTGGTCATCTACGAGATCTCCCAAGAGCTCCCGGGGTCTCGAGGAGCTCGGACACAGATAGTGCACGACGAGGATCGTATCGGCGCTCCCCGAAGCTCGGTTCGAGCCTGCGATAGACGCAATTTTTCCGGCACCCCACTCACGAACGGTTCCATTCGAGCACATCAAACGGAGAAAATTGATCCTCGCCCCCACTCCGGCGGACTCGGTCAACGTCACCCGGAGATCCGCGTCGTCATCGCTCGCGACCGGTCCCAAGATGATAGCCCCGAGCACGAAGGACGCCGCCGTCGCGGGTGCCGTCGGTCCCCCGGTCGAGTCTTGGGGATCTGCGGCATCGCCACATCCGAGCACGCCCGCGCCGAAGGCGAACGCCCAAATCCCGACCTTCACTGCCTTCACTGGAGTCCCGAGTGCCTCAGTAGGGCCTCCGTCGACGGCTCTCGTCCGCGGAACCTCTTGAAGACCTCCATCGGAGGCTCGCTGCCGCCAAGTGCCAGCACCGTATCCCGAAACCTTCGCCCCGTCACTTTCAGCGCGTCCTCGTCCTCGAGACCGGCCTCTTCGAACGCTCCGAAGGCATCGGCGGAGAGCACCTCCGCCCATTTATACGAGTAGTAGCCCGCCGCATAGCCGCCTTGGAAGATATGAGCGAAGCCGCAAAGAAAATGATCTTCCGCGATGGGCGCCAGCACCGTCGTCTTCTCTGCGACCCGCCGCCTCAGCTCCGCAATGGACTCCGATCCGTCCGGATCGAAACGGTGATGAAGCTCGAGGTCGAGCATTCCGAAGTCGAGCTGCCGCAGCATGAGCGATGCGGCGCGAAAGTTGCGCGCGGCCACGATCTTGTCGAACAACGCGGCCGGCAGCCGCTCACCCGTCTCCACGTGCTCGGACAAACCGAGGAGCGTTTCGCGGTGGTAACACCAGTTCTCCATGAACTGGCTCGGAAGCTCCACTGCGTCCCACTCGACGTTTCTGATGCCCGAGGCGAGCCCGTAATCGACCACGGTGAGCATGTGTTGAAGTGTGTGTCCGAACTCGTGAAACAGCGTCTCGATCTCTCGAAAGGTCATGAGCGACGGCTTCCCCTCGACGGGAGGTGCACCGTTACAAATCAGGTAAGCGACCGGTAGGCGCGGTCTCTTGTCCGAGCTCGGAAAAAGCGCGCTCCGGCCAAAGACCTCGTTCATCCAGGCGCCGCCTCGTTTTTCCTTCGGTCGGCTGTAAGGGTCGAGGTAGAAAGACGCGATGCGTTCTCCCTGTGCGTCGTTGACGTGAAAGAAGCGCACATCCGCGTGCCAGACCGGAGCGTCGCCGTCGGCGGCGACCACCTCGATATCGAAGAGCCTCTTCGCGAGCGCGAACAGGCCGTTCAAAACCTTCGGCAGCGGAAAATACGGGCGCAGCTCTTCCTCGCCGTAGGAGAAGCGGGCTTCTTTCAGCCGCTCGCTCCAGTAAGGAACGTCCCACTGCGCCATGGAGTCAGCGACATCCGGATGGCCTTCATCTCGAACGAACCCTCGCAGCTCTTCCAAGTCGGCCTGCGCGGCGTCGTAAGACGCCACCCGCAGCTCCTCGAGAAGCGTCTCCGCGCGCTCAACCGAGCCCGCCATCTTCCGCGACAAGGAGAGCTCCGCGTAGGTCCCAAATCCCAACAGTTCCGCTTCCTCACGCCGCAAACGCAAGATGTCCGCGATGATGGGACCGTTGTCATGCTCGCCGCGACTGGCGCGACCCACGTAGGCCCGATAGAGCTGTTCCCGCAGATCTCGTCTCTCGCTGTACTTCATGAATCCCAGAAAGCTCGGGCCGTCGAGACTGACCCGCCACGGACCACTTTGCGGGGTAGCACTCTCGCTGCCGGCCTCCCGGGCGGATTGCGCCGCGAGCTCCAGAAAACTTTGGGGTAGGCCTTGGATCTCCTCGGGTTTCGTGAGCTCGAGAGAAAACGCTTTCGTCGCGTCGAGGAGATGGTTTCCGAATCGAGTCGAAAGCTCCGCGAGCTCTAGCTTCACTTTCTGGAACCGCTCTTTCGCCTCGCCCTCGAGACCGACGCCAAGGAGCTCGGCGCCTTGGATCAGCTTTTCGACCACCCGTGTCTGCGCGGCATCGAGAAGTCTCGCGGCGGAGCCGTCGCGCAAAGCGATGAGCGCGCGATAGACCGCCGCGCTTTGTCCCAGCTCCGTTGCGAGCTTCACCACTTCGGGCTCGACGGCCTCATGCGCCTCGCGCAGCGCCTCGTGATTCTGGACGCTCATCAAGTGCTCGGTGACACCCCAGCCGAAGCCGAGTCGGTCCTGCATCCGCTCGAGAGGTTCTACGACGCCTTCCCAGGTCGGGCTCGCCCGCGTCTCCAGCTTCGCCAACGATGCGCGGAGCTCTTCGACCACCTGACGGATGCCGGGCTCCACGTGATGGGCTTGGACTTCGTCGAACCGCGGTAGCTCGGAGCCTTCTTGAAGCAATGGATTCGTTGTCGCGTCACTCATATCGAGTTTCATTCTAACGCCTGAGAGGCGCGCGGCTCCGTACGGTCGAACTAAAGGTGAGGCGAATCGGCGCATGGTCGGACGGGACCCTCCAACCGCGCACTCTCTCGAGCACCACCGCCTCTTCGAGCCGATCCGACAATCGCGGCGTCACCCACGCGTGGTCCAACCTCCGGCCTTTGTTCGCCCGCTTCCAATCGGACGCTCGATAGCTCCACCACGTATAGAGCTTCTCGGAGTCCGGGACGAAACGCCGCAGACCATCGACCCATCCGACCGAGGCCATCAACCGGCTGAGGTGCTCGATCTCGACCTCGGTGTGAGTCACGATACGACGCAGCTGCCGGTGCGACCATACGTCGTTGGGTAAAGGCGCGATATTCAAGTCTCCCACGAGCACTCCTTTGCCGCCTCGAACCCCACGCTGTCCAAACCAACGAGACATTTCTTCGAAGAACCGAAGCTTGTGAGCGAATTTCGGGTTTCTGCTCGGATCGGGTAGATCCCCTCCGGCGGGGGCGTAGACGTTGTGGAGCTCGATCCCTCCGGGAAGTATCGTGTGCACGTGACGGCGGTCGGTCGAATCACACCAAGTCTGAGCGCACGACCCGCGCAGGGGCACGCGCGAAAGAATCGCGACGCCGTGATACCCCTTCTGACCCGATATGAGCGAGTAGCGGTAGCCTAGGGCACGGAATCTCTCCAGCGGGAAGAGCTCATCGGGGACTTTCGTTTCCTGTAAGCACACCACATCCGGCTGCTCCGAGCGCAAAAGCCGCGCGAGGGCGCGCTGACGCAACCGGACGGAGTTGATATTCCAGGACAGGATTCGCATGCCGTCGTGAGCTATACTCCGCGACCGATGCGAACGAAACCACCGAGCGACGCCGCCACCGTTCCGTCATCCGCGCTCCTACCGGTGCGTGGAGCGGTCGGAGGTCTACTCATGGGGCTGGCGAATCTGGTCCCGGGTATCAGTGGCGGCACGATGCTGCTATCGACGGGAGTCTACCCTGAATTCATCGGCGCCATTGCGGAAGTCACGACGCTGCGATTCAAGCCGCGGTCACTGATCCTCCTCGGGAGTGTCGTCGGGATGGCAGCGCTCGCGATCCTGCTCTTCGCGGGAGCCGTGAAGGATTTGGTCATCGAGCAGCGCTTCATCATGTACAGCTTGTTCATCGGCTTGACGCTCGGGGGCGTACCTATCGTTTGGAAGCTCGCCCGACCACTGAGCACCGGGCTCGTCGTCGGCGGCGTGGCCGGCTTCGTCGTCATGCTGCTGCTCGCTTTGGGCCAGCCGGGCTCGAGCGCGGCAACGGGGCCCGCCTATGGCCTGCTCGTCCTCTCCGGCCTCGCCGGCGCGAGCGCGATGATCTTACCGGGCGTGAGCGGCGGCTATCTTCTGCTGTAGCTCGG
>JAJCXL010000082.1 GCA_029263435.1 Acidobacteriota bacterium
GCCGAACTCCACGATGAGCCCTTCGAGAGACATCTGGTCGACGGCATAGAGAAGCAGCGGCTCGCGGTCGAGAAAATAGAGCGCGTCGGGCATGCGCTCTTTGATGTAGTCGACGGCTTCTCGCTGTGACTCACGAAACAAAATCGTCGCCGGATGGAGCTCGCGGTAGTGAAGTTGGTGGACCGTCTTCTTCGCGATCTTGTTGGCGATTTGATCGATGAACGGGTCGATCTTGCTCCTGAGCCAGCGTTTCATTGGGTGCGTCAAGGCTATGCGCGGTGTCTCACACTGTCAAGGTATGGGTGTCAAAACCGCGAGAGAATCTCGGAAGCGTTCGCGAAGACCGCGATCAAGAGCATGGCGGTGAGCACGACGCGGTTGATTCTCGAGATTGTGTGATCGGAAGGAAGAGACATCAGGGGCGGTAACAGAGGGATGCAAGACATCAGGAGGACTCCGCGAAACCCTCCCAGGGTCGCGAGTCCGGACAAGTGCGCCGCGCTCGGCAAGAAGAACAGACCGATGAAGAGAAAGATCGCGACGAACTCTTGATGCTTCAGCGTGTGCTTCACTTGGAGTGCGGCGGACAGTGCGAGAAACGGCAACACCGGCGCGATATAGAATCCCCACACCGAGCTCGAGAGCACCGTCGCCACTAGCACGAGCAAGTAGGACACGAACGGTACGGTGACCGCCGGCTCTTTCAGGAGTCGGTAGAGCGATAGCCAGCCCAGCAGGATCCACCCGTCGATGAGCGGCGTGTTCGCCGAAATTCTAGGGTCCAGGATCAGGCGAGGAAGGATCGAGAATTTGTCGACGAGCGACTCCAACGGGTAAGTGCTCGACAAATGCCCCATCACCCGGAGATAGGTGTCCGCGTCCATCATCAAGCCGAAAATCGGATAGAGGCTTCCGATGAGAAAGGTCATCGTGAGAATCCTCGCGGGCCGACCCCACTCGCGCGGAGACTCGGCGATAGACGCGAGGGCAATCCCGATACCGACCGCGAGCCCCATCACTTTCGTGACGGCGGCGAGTCCGCCAATGACACCGACGGTCCAGTCCATGGCGGTGCTCCGTCGGTCCCGATTCCTCAGGTAGAGGAAGATGCCGAGCAACAGAAGTAGCTGAACGAGGCAGTCCTCTTTCGCCAGGCGGCCGTTATAAACGGTGAGCGGAGAGGTGGCCAGGATCGTCGCCGCCAGGAAGGCGACTTGAAATCCTGCGAGCTCGCGAGCGAGAAAAAACAACAGCACGACACTCGCGACACCGATGAGGATCATGAGTGGGCGGATCCGTGGGAGGGTCGCATCCCACATCGTCGCGGCGCCGAGAAGAGTCGCCTCCGCTCCGATGAGGATCGGCAGAAGCGGAGGGTGATCGTAGGCGCCTTCGACCAGCGGGTACTCGTAAGAAAACCACGGCGTGAACGTCTTGACGTAGCCGGGCAGGTACGACCACGTCCGAGGGGTTCCTTCGTGAATGAGGTTGAAGCCGGCCCAAGCGTTGTGGACTTCGTCGCCGTTCATCCGGGGATAGGTGTTCGAGTGCGTGCCCCACACGACGAAGCTGAACGACGCCAACAGCACTGTCGCGGCAACGGCTTCGCGCCGCCCGCCGGCTCCGCTCACTCCGACGACCCAGCTCAGGATCCCGAGTCCGAGTCCGAGCGCACCGACGCCCACCAGCCATGTCGAAACGCTGGCCCCCAGTGCGTGCGATCGAGGCCGACGCGGATCGAAGAGATTCTCCGCGGTGACGGGGCGAAGAGGTCCCCCGGGGACTCGCCACAACAAACGAAGAGGAGCCTCGATCTCGTCCATGGGCTGACTCAGCACGACCAGCTCGTGGGTGCCCGCCGCAAGCTCGACCTCTCCCGCGCGTCCAGTCCCGGGACGAAAAGGGTGAGATCCGAGGACGCGTTCCCCGTTCACGTCCAACGCCGTGCTCCACTCGGTGTCGACCTCGAACTGGTAGATACCGTCAGTCGGTGCGACGAGCTGGAGACGAAGTGTCACTCGAAACGGGGGCGTCCGGTCGGGAAAAGGCAGCGGTGGCGACGCGTAACTGTTCTCGAGCACTTGGCGGAAGAAGCTCCCATCAACGAACGCCGGCGCTTCCAGCCGACCGACCCAATAAGGAGCGTCGTTACTTCTTCGATGGTGCACCGTCGCCTCTACCGACCGAGGTTTTAGCTCGACTCCGACGAGCACGACGAGCAGACCGGCACCGGCGAGCAGCCATGGCCGAGCCCCGCGGAGCCATCCTTGTCCTTCCATGGCCTCGCTACTGCTCCCGAACCCCGACCACGTGCACCGTGGCTCCGTTTCGTAGCGCCGCGGCCGCTACCGACAGCGCTAATGCCGGTAGGCTGAGCAAGGCGAAGATCGTCCACGCACGGAGCTTGCCGAAAGCGCTTCGCTCCCCGTTCGCGTACAAGAACGCGTAGAGGTCGTTTCGAGGTCGGCTGGAGAAACGGTTGAGCGCACTTTGAATCCAACCGAAGGGGTTCTGGCGCAGCGAGAAGTGGTGAGTCGACTTACAGGTGAAGCCCGCGCGCTCGAGCAAGGCGCGCAGTCCACGGAGTGAGAAATGGAACAAGTGGCGCGGCGCGTCGAGGTGAAACCAATCCGGACCGGCCCACTGCGCTTGGAGACTCGAGAAGTTCGGAAGCGCGACGAGGACGCGTCCGCCGACTTTGAGGATCCGATGGCACTCGGTCATGGTCTCGAGGGGATCCGCGAGATGCTCGAGCACGTGCCACAAGACGATCATGTCGAACTGCTCACTGTCATAGCTCGCGTCGGTGAGTGAGGACGCGATTCGGATCCGGGCTCTCGGGTCGATACCGCGGGTGGCGTCTTCCGAAAGCTCGACGCCGTGAGCTTCGAAGCCGAGATCGGCCAGTGGGCCGAGAAGGACACCGCGCCCGCAGCCGACGTCGAGCACCCGCGCACCGGGTGGGAGCTGGCTCGAGATGAACCGGATGTGTCGCGCTCCCACCAGCCGGACCGCTCGCTCGATGAAGGGGCGAAACTTCTTGCCGGGTTCTCCGTAGTAGTTCGCCGGGTAGAAGGCGCGCACTTGGGCCGGACCCAGCATGGGATGGTAGCGTCCGAGCCCACACGCGGCGCAGGCGACGACCGGCGACTCGATGCCCTCCACCCGGAACCGTGGCACCGCCATGTCGTGAGTGCAGGCTGGACACGGCGAGACCTGGATGGGGGTCGTATCGGCCGCGTCTCGAACCACGCTGCTATAAAGATCGTTCGCGCTCATGCGGTTCGAATCCGCTCAGGCTCGTTGAGATTGGCTAGAGGTTGACGAACGAGCGTGTTCGCGTTCCACGCTTGGTCGCGCGCGGCGAGCGCGGCGAGCCCGATGAACACCGCCACGACGACCGCGCGCCATCGATGCGTCTTCCATAGCGACGCGAGCGGAAGCGCCCCGACGAGGCAAGCGAAAGGCGCGTAGAACAGGTGCTCTTTCGCGTGAAGGAACACTCGCGGCATCATCAACGGATCCTTCAAGACGAGGAGGGTTCCATAGCTCGCTAGCCCCGCCCATAGAAGCAGCCGGTCCGCTCGCTGGGTGCCGTTTCGGGCCAGAAGAAAAAAACCCGAAATCGATAAGAGCACGTAGGCAGGGTAGCCGTTTCCGAGAAACCGAACCGAGTCCCGCAGCTGATTCCGCAGAAAATAAAACCGCGCCGGAGGGTCGTAGGCTTCCGCCCGATCGAGCAGGACGCCGCCGCCGGAAAGCGCCGAGGCGACGTAGGGTCCGTAGAAGAGGGCGAGCGCTCCGATGCCTCCGAGCGCGAAACCTGTCGCGAGGCGAAAGCCCAGAGCTCGCGTCTCGCCGCCCGACACCATGAGCAATGTCAGAAACAACGTCATGAAGATGGCGAGCTGCACGAGCGTCACCGTGTAGCAAAGCATGCACACCATCGACAACACCGTGAAGAGCGCCATGCCTTTCCGAGTGGCGAGCGTCTCCCGATGCGTCGCGAGAAACCAGACGAAGCCAACGAAGAACAAGGCGCCGAAGATGCCCGGTCCGTGACCCCGATGCACGTGATGCCACAGCGAAATCTCCAGCGTCATCAATAGTGATGCCACTCGCGCCAGGATGACGTCGTTCCAGATGGCTTTCGCGATCAGATAAACCAGCACCACGATCGCCGCGGCGAGGAGCACCGGAAAGAACTCGAGCATGAAGCGGATGTCGTCCCACGGGCGTGACAAAGCGTAAGTGGAGAGGTAGAAAAACGGCGGGTACGGCGTCGAATAAGTGCCGCTTCCGCCTGCCGCGAAGTGCTCTCTCAGGTCCTCGATGGACGCGTCCTGCCCGATCCCCATCATCACGGCGTCTTCAGTGATGCCTCGGCTTACCAGCTGGGAGTAGAGTCGGAGGTCGTCTATCGTCACGTCGAGCTGCTCGAGCCAAGTGACTTGGATCCCGTGGAGCGGCACGTCCGGAGGTGCGTGATTCGGATAGAAGATGAGCGCTGAATGAGCCACCACCGCTGCGACGAACAGCCGAGACGTGAAGGAAGCTTCCGGCAGCGTTAGCGAGGTCACCACGCGTTTCGCACGCGCCCATCGCAGGCTCATGAGAACGAGCGCTCCCAACGGGAAGACGATCCAGGCTTTCGGCAGGGCGAGGCCGAAGGCGACTGGATAGAGATAGCTCAGCGCGAAGGTGAAAGCGGCCATCGCGACCATCGTGAAGACGCTCGTTCGATAGGTCGCGCCGGTCAACCCCATGAAGCCGGCGCCCAGAAGAACGAACGCGTAAAACGACAGCCACTGTGTCGATAACGGCAACCACCGCGCCCCGAGAGACATCGGCGTCAGCTCGACCCAATCGATGCCGACGCCCAAGTCCCGAGGTAGATGGTCGGGAGGCTCGTTACCGTCACGCGTGACCAACCGCAGGTGGATGGGCCCGGCCTCCGCGACGGATTGCGGCAGGACCGCCTCGATGCCTCCCCACGGATAAGACGACGTCGCGAAGACGAAATCTTGGAGGTGCGTCCCGTTCACGTAGAGAGCGACCGTCCCCTCGAGCCCGAAGCGGTGGCAGCGGATCCGAAGCCGAATCGGTGAGCGCTCAGCGTGGTAAGGGAGCCTCAGGGTCGCGTCGGTTCTCGTGAGGCGTCCGTAGAACTCGATCACCTCGACCGAGCCGTCCTCGTGTCGGATCGGTCCGTCCATCATCACGCCCGGGCGGTAGAACTGACCCGAGTCCTCGAGATAGTCCCGATCCAAAGAGCCCAGCTCGAAGCGTCGGGTCTGCTTGTTCTGGTGGGAGAGAAAAAACAGCGGCGCGAATGCTAGGAGTACGAGAAAGAGGATTAGCGCACGGGATTTATACATCCCGGTCCTGCACGTCCTCGAGGGGAAAGGTCATCACCGACGGCCGGTATGATATTGCGGCCTCCTCGAGATTGGCAATGTCGGCCGCTCGCTGCCGTTAGATCACGCTTGCGATGGCTTCCCCCAGCTCGACGGTCGTTGCCGTGCCTCCCATGTCTGGGGTGAGGCACTCGCGCTCTCGCAGCACGTGCTCGATGGCGGCGAGGATCGCGTCGTGAGCGTCGTCTCGTCCCAAGTGGGCGAGCATCATCGCGCCCGCCCAGATCGTGCCGATGGGGTTCGCGATGCCTTTGCCGGCGATATCAGGGGCGGAGCCATGGACGGGCTCGAACATCGAGACGCGCTTGTTCTCGGGATTGATGTTGGCGGAAGGGGCGATAGCGATAGTGCCGGTGCAGGCGGGCCCTAAGTCCGAGAGGATATCTCCGAAGAGGTTGCTGCCGACGACGACGTCGAAGTGCTCGGGCCGTTGGACGAAGTGGGCGGTGAGGATGTCGATGTGGAACTGGTCGACGGTGATGTCGGGGTAATGCTCGGCCATGTTCCGAAACCTCGAGTCCCAATACGGCATGGAGTGGACGATGCCGTTGGACTTCGTCGCGGAGGTGAGATGCTT
>JAJCXL010000083.1 GCA_029263435.1 Acidobacteriota bacterium
CTGTGGCAGCTTGCGGATGGTCGGAGGGACGTCGGGCTTGGGAGAAAGCTCCGCGACGAGCTCTTCGGTCTGCCGCTTGGACTTGTGGGAGGCCCGTTTCACTACATCCGCGCGGTTCTCCTCGGTGAGGTGCGGCGCCAGGGTAACGATGCCGCGCAAGTGAAGTCTTCCGTCGGCGAGCATCTCGAGCAGCATCGGATGGGAGCGACAAGCACGCGCGACGTTGATGCGGAGATAAGCTTCAGCCTCCGACAGATTCAACACCTCGGTGCAATAGGAGAACATCGACGAGCACCCCTCGCGTTGGAACAGACGTCGATGGTCGACCTCTCCGATGTGCTCGACGACAACGGCTTCGACCCGTCGCGATTGGTTCAGGATCTTCGACAAGCGTCGGAGAAGCTCATCGTCAGAAATTGATGGGAGTTTGGTTTCGCGCGCCATGGTCGTTTATAGCATGCGTTTTTTGGAGGCCATCGGCGCACGCTTGACGAAAGCAAACCACTCGACATGAGTTTCGAAACACGATGGTCCGCGCGATGCGCGTGACGAAGTTCTTCGCGGCAATGAGCGGCATTCTCTGATGCGGCAGCGCTCCCGAAGAAGCGGTCTCCAAAAACTTGTCAACAACAATCTCGACTTTTTCTTTCTTGTGTGCGAGGGCTTTCCTTTCCTTTTGCTCCTCGTGTTGCCGGATGAGTCGGTCCTGTAACAAGTCGATACAGTTGAAGCCGGATGCTCGAAACCGTTAGATTCGTCGACGATGACTCTCGCCACTGGGACGCGCCTCGGCGTTTACGAGATCCTCGTGCCGATCGGCAAAGGCGGCATGGGTGAGGTCTATCGCGCCCGGGACACGAAGCTCGATCGTGACGTTGCGATCAAAGTACTCCCGGAGGAGTTCGCGAACGACGAAGAACGCCTGGCCCGGTTCGAGCGGGAAGCAAAGCTACTCGCCTCGCTGAACCACCCGAACATCGCGAGTATATTCGGATTCGAAGAGAACGCGCTCGTCCTCGAGCTCGTCGAGGGGCCGACGCTCGCGGAGCGGATCGAGCAGGGAAAGCTCCCCATCGACGAAGCGATTGCCGTCGCGAAGCAGATCGCGGAAGCGCTCGAAGCGGGTCACGAGGCTGGCGTCATTCATCGCGACCTGAAACCCGCGAACATCAAGCTCAAGGAAGACGGCACCGTGAAGGTGCTCGACTACGGGCTCGCGAAAGCGCTCGAAGGCGATGCGACGGGCGGCGCGGACTCTGAGTTGTCGCAGTCGCCGACGCTGACGCGTCAGGGGACAGAGGTCGGCGTCATTCTAGGAACCGCGTCGTATATGAGCCCGGAACAAGCGCGCGGCAAGCGCGTCGATCGTCGTACCGACATCTGGGCGTTCGGGTGCGTGCTCTACGAGATGCTCACGGGCGGCAAAGCGTTCGGAGGCGACGACGTTTCCGAGATTCTAGCGGCGGTCATCAATCTGGAGCCGGATTGGCGAGAGCTCGATCCCCGCCTCGCGAAGGTCGTACGACGTACGCTCGAAAAAGATCCGAAAAAGCGTCGACGGGACATCGGCGACGTGGGCACCGACATCGCCGAAGCGCTGGAAGCGCCCGCGGCACGACCGGCCTCGAATCGAGGCCCGCGGCTCGCATTGCTTGCCGCTCTCGTGGGAGTTCTGGTGGGAGTCGCCCTTTCCACGCTCATCACGACGCCGCCTGCGGAGCTGCTCGTCACACGTTTCGACATTTCTGGTGCGGACGGCGCAGCCACCTCCAATCGGCGAGTCGCGATCACTCGCGATGGTCGTACCATCGCGTATCGCAACGATGGACGTCTCCACGTTCGGAGTTTGGATACCAAAGACACGACCTCGCTTCCTGGCACCGAAGGCGCGGGGCACCCCGTCTTCTCGCCCGACGGAGAGTGGATCGCGTTTTGGGCCGACGGGCTGCACAAAGTTCCGATGGACGGCGGCGCCCCGGTGAGACTTTATTCTGAGCAAAGTACGTCGGTAGGCATGAGCTGGTCCGGGGATGACATTTACTACGCCTCGGTCGAGGGCAACATCGTACGGATGTCGGCCGGGGGCGGCGCGCCCGAGCTCGTTCTCGACGCCGGTGAACATGTTCTCTTGTATCCCCGGTTGCTGCCGGATGGTACGACGCTTCTATATACCGAGAGCAACGCGACGATGACGAGACAGTCCATCAAGGCCTACACTCTCGATACCGACGTGGGTCGCGTTCTCGTCGAGAGAGGCGCGGATGCGCAATTCGTCGGCAGTGGCCACCTCGTTTATCGCGATGGAAACGAGTTACGAGCAGTGCCGTTCGATCTCGACCGGGTCGAGGTCACCGGGAAGGACGCTATCGTCGTTGCCGACGTTGCGCACCTGGGCGCTGGCTTGGATAGGGGCGGCGCGGATTTCGCCGTTTCCGAGAGCGGTAATCTTCTCTATCACTCGTCAAGCGGCGGGCAGAATCGGCTGATATGGGTGGACCGGCGCGGGGTGGCGGAGCCCCTCGACGTGCCCTCGGCCGGCTACGGCGGCGCGCGGATTTCTCCCGACGAAACGCGGCTACTGATCGAGCAAGACGGCGACCTGTGGCTGTACGAATTGGCGCGCGGGGCGATGAGTCGGCTCACGTCTACCGGCGACAACCTCCGCGCGACGTGGTCCGTCGACGGCGAGCACGTCGTATTCGCCTCGAATCGACGCGGCAACCATCACGTGTATTGGCAGCCGGCGGACGGAAGCGGCGACGCGGAGCGGCTGACCGACGGCGAGGTAATGCAGCATCCGGATTCCGTCGCTCCCGATGGCTCTGTCGTGTTCCATCAGCACGACGTCGATACCCGCTCGTCCGACCTCTGGTTGCTCGACATGGATGAGCGAGAGGGGCGAGTCCTACTTCGAACCGAGTTTCGCGAAGCGACCGCCGCGGTGTCGCCCGACGGGCGCTGGCTCGCTTACACGTCGAACGAATCCGGCCGCGACGAGGTCCACGTGAGGCCGTTCCCCGACGGTGGGGCGAAGACTGTCGTCTCGACCGAAGGGGGCAGCGTGCCGCGATGGTCGCGGGATGGGCGCGAGCTTTACTATCGTCACGACTCTGAGCTCATGGCCGTCGGCGTCGGCATCGGCGACGAGCTTCGGGTGGGGACACCGAAAGCCTTGTTCGAAGCGCGGTTTGCGACGGTCGCACGCGCGCCGAGCTTCGACGTCACCGGCGACGGCGAGAGGTTTCTCATCGTCGAGTCGGGCGAGGGCTCGCGCTCGCAGCT
>JAJCXL010000084.1 GCA_029263435.1 Acidobacteriota bacterium
CGAGGCGTACCAGCCGGTCTTCGACCCGGACGCTGCAGACGCCTTGCTCGATGAGATCGGCTACACCGATACTGACGGCGATGGGGTGCGAGACAAAGAGGGCATCGCCCTCGTCATAGAGCTAGGGACCCATAGCGAAGACACGAACCGAGTGCAGACGCTCGAGCTGCTGCAAAACGTGTTCTCGCGACACGGTATCCAGGCGAATCTCCGGGTGTCGGACTGGCCGTCCTTTTCGCTCCGTCGCGACGCATCGGAGTTCGACGTGATCTTGCTCGGCTGGACGCAGCTCGTGGACCCCGACCGACTGCTCTACGAGCAGCTTCACTCGACGGGCGGGCTCAACTGGGGAGGGTTCGACGACGCCGAGCTGGACGGACTGCTCGACAACGCTCGTGCGGTCAACGATCGCGATGCGCGCGCGGAGCTTTATCAAAGTGCGGCCGCACTCATCGGCCGTGAGCTCCCGTACTATGTACTCTCCTACCAGAGCTATCAGTTGTTCGTGACGCCCGCGCTGTCCGGCGTCGTGGCGGATCCGCGGGGCCGGCTTCGGTGGCTCGCGGCGGGTGGCCTCGCTCGGTGAGGTCTCTGCCCGGCTTTCTCCTTCGCCGATTGCTACTCACGATCCGCACTCTCGCGGGTGTGCTCGTCCTCGTGTTCGCGCTCATGGAGATAGTCCCTGGGGATCCCGCCGTCGTCTTTCTCGGCGAGAACGCTACGGAGGACGCGGTCCGCTCGCTTCGAAGCGAGCTCGGGCTCGATGAGCCGCTTCTCACGAGGCTTTCACGATATGCCGGCGGGGTGGTCCGAGGGGATCTCGGCGAGTCGATCTTTCAGCGGGAGCCGGTGCTCGAGCTCATCGGGTCGCGATTGTCGGCGACGTTGGAGCTCGCGGCAGCCGCTTTCATCGTCGCGCTCGGCGCCGGGATGACGCTGGGCATCGCGTCGGCCCTCGCTCGCGGTCGTGCGCTGGATGTGATCTCTTCGATCGTCGCCCAGCTCGGCGTATCGATGCCGGTGTTCTGGCTCGGCATCCTGCTGATGGCTTGGTTCTCCGTCGGCCTGCGCTGGTTTCCCGCCGTCGGTCGGGGAGAGCCGCTCGTCCCGGCTTTGCTCTCCGGCGATTCTCAAGTCGTCATGAGTGCGCTTCGCTATCTGGTTCTCCCGGCCGTGACGCTCGGCGCGCATCACGCCGCCGTCGTCAGCCGCTTGGTGAGGGCTTCGATGATCGAAGCGATGAGTGAGGACTATGTCCGCGCGGCGCGGGCGCGGGGGCTTCCGAGCGCGAACGTCGTCTTCGGCCACGCGCTCACGAACGCGGTCGTTCCGGTAGTAAACGTCCTCGGGGTACGGCTGGGAGCACTCCTGGGCGGAGCGGTTCTGACCGAAGCGGTGTTCGGCTGGCCGGGGCTCGGTCAGCTCGCCGTCACGGCGATCTCCCAACGTGATTTTCCTCTCGTGCAGGGGATCGTGCTCACCTTCGCGCTCGTCTTCATCCTGCTCAACATCGCGGTCGACGCGATCCATGCAGGGCTCGATCCACGGATCCGTCTCGAGGCCTCCTCAGGTGCGTAGCGCTTCTCTCGTCATCGGGGCCAGCCTGGTCGCGGCCGTTGTTCTAGTGGCGACGTTCGCGCCGTGGTTCGCGAGCCTGGATCCCGACGTCATGGACATGGGAAATCGGCTGGCGGGACCTTCACGAGATCACGTCCTGGGCACCGACAACTTCGGCCGAGATCTTTGGTCTCGTATCGCCTACGGCGCAAGAGTCTCTCTTGCCGTCGGGCTGGGCTCGGTCGCGCTCGCGACCCTCATCGGCGCCGGCGTCGGGCTGGTCTCCGGCTATTGCGGAG
Source organism: Acidobacteriota bacterium (assembly GCA_029263435.1). Taxonomy (GTDB): domain Bacteria; phylum Acidobacteriota; class Vicinamibacteria; order Marinacidobacterales; family SMYC01; genus JAJCXL01. Next base: position 1,857 of record JAJCXL010000084.1, read on the forward strand.
GCCTCGTCGACCGACTGTTCATGCGGGTGGTCGATCTGTTTCTCGGGTTTCCGCCTTTCGTTCTCGCGATGGCGCTCGTCGCAGCGCTCGACGCCGGCGCCTGGAGCGTCGGCCTCGCACTGGCGGCCGTCTTTTGGACCGAGGTCGCGCGCCTGGTCCGAGGGATCACACTCGCGGAGGTGGAGCGCGATCACGTCGCGGCCGCCCGTGCGATGGGAGCAAGCCCTTTGCGGGTCATCCTTCGTCACGTCCTCCCGCGGGTCGCCGGACCGTTATCGATCTTGTCGACCCTTGCCATCGGCACCGCGATCGTCTCCGAGGCTGGTCTGAGTTTTCTCGGTTTCGGGGTGCAGCCGCCAACTCCAACTTGGGGTTGGACCCTTTCCTATGGGATGCAGTATTTGCGAACCGATATGTGGCTTGCTACCGTTCCCGGTCTCGCGATCATGCTGACCGTACTCGGATTCAACTTGCTGGGCGACGGACTCCGCGATCGACTGGATCCGAAAGGACGGCTTCGACACTCATGAGTTTGACTCGAGCTCCGATCGCGACCATGGCCAGCGGTGCCGAGGTCGCGCTCTACTTGCACACGCTGGTCGGATCGGCCGGCGACGGCCCGACGGTGGGCATCTGCGCCGCCATCCACGGAAACGAGCGTACGAGCACCGAGATCGTGCTCGAGGCCTCGCGAGCTTTCTCGGGACTCGACTTTAAAGGCCGCTTGATGCTCGCGCCGGTCGCAAACCCCCTCGCGTTCGAAGCCAACCACCGACACACACCCACCGACGAGATCAACTTGAACCGGGTGTTCCCCGGACAGTCCGGCGGATGGTTCTCCGAGCAGCTAGCGCTCGTGCTGAGCCGGGAGTTTCTCGACAAGATTGATGTTCTCATCGACATTCACTCCGGGGGAGACAGGCCCACGGTGGACTACGTTTACATCCGAAATGCGGAACGGCTTTCCCGCGCGTTCGGATCGAGAGTTCTCTATCGGGGTGCACCGGACAAACAAGGCACCCTGTTCGCCGGCACGTCCGTTAGCGTGACCGAAAAACGCGACGTCCCCTCCGTGACCATCGAGCTCGGTGGCGGGTTGATCGACCAGAGGCCCTATGTCGGGCGAGGCATCCGCGGCCTGACCAACATCCTCGCCACCCTCGGAATGCTCGACCGCGAGCCCACGCCATCGCCGGACCAGATCGTCGTCGACTCGATCGTCACTTCTCGCCCCCGGATGGGAGGCTTTCTGGAGACCGAGGCCCCTGCTCTCGGGGAAACGATCGGTGCGGGCGCGTGCCTGGGACGCGTCATCCATCCGCAGACGTTCGAGGAGCTCGACCGCATCGACAACCAGGTGTCGAACGGAATCATGATTCTGTCGCACCTGACGCGCAACGTCGTGCAACCCGGCGATTACGGCTACATGGTCGGCTCGATCTCCGTGTGAGCCGTGTCGGATAGCTTGACAGCTGTTTTCCCGGAAGTTCGTCATGACTGTCGGATGTTCTGACAATTCAAAGCTGCCGTCCCGGCAGGGATGACTGCTAAGTAATTAAAAATCAATAACATCAACGAACTGGCGTAGCCCTTGCACCAACGTGGGCCGTGGTGTCTGCAGTTCCCAGCTTCTCGAAGGAAGCGAATGTCCTGACAGGATCCCTCGCAGGACGAAAGGATTGAGAAAGAATGTATCGGAAATCGACCCTAGCCCGCCTTGCGGCCGTCATCACGGGAGGGCTCGTGCTGTTCGCAGCCTCGAGCGCCAGCGCCAGCCTTATCGGCGTGAAGCACATCGTTATCACGAGCGCCAACCCCAATTTCTTGGATAACTGGATTCAAATTTCCGAAGTCATCGCAATTGAGACGGGTGGCGGTGACGTCGCCTTGGCAGCTACCGCTACGGCTTCCTCGAAAATGCCTTTGTTCCCCCTCACGTCCCTCGGCGCCGCCATTGACGGGATCGGCCCATCGGGGTATCCCAATATTTTCCACTCGGGGACGCACGACGAGGACGAGTTCTACAAGATCACGTTCAACTCCGTAACCGAGCTGGATTCGATTGAGATCATGGGCCGTGCGGATCCCATCGGCACCCGCGACATCTTCAACGTCGAATTCTTGGATGAAAACGATGCCACGCTGCTCTCGCTGTTCGATCTGAGTGCGGTGCCTACCAATAATCACACGACTGGCACCATCGCACTGAGCGCCCCGAGCCAGATGCCCGAACCGGCCACCCTGGCCCTGTTTGGTCTCGGCCTGGGCGGTCTGGGCTTCGCGCGGCGTCGCAAATCGGCGTAGTTTCATCACGTTCCGACGGTTTATCGAGGCTCGGAAC
>JAJCXL010000085.1 GCA_029263435.1 Acidobacteriota bacterium
TCGTCAGTCAGTCGCTCGCGAAGACCAAGCTCTCCTACAGCTTCGTCGACAAGGCGATCCGTATCTTCGGGGACGAGCAAGACATGAGCTCGCATTTCTTGAACGGCGTGGTCGACCTCCACGGCCAGACGTCGCTCGAGCTGTTCGGATACCTGCTCGACTATGAGAACGTACCGCTCTTCTCGTCTTCGACTCAGACCTACGGGCTTCGGCTTCAGGGCGCCGAGTCCGTCGCCGAGAACGTGAAGTTGTTGTTCGAGGTCGAGTACGCGAAACAGAAGGATTTTCAGAGGAATCCACGAGACATCGATGCGAGCTATCTCGAGCTCATGGGGGGGATCGGGTTCGAAGCGCGCGTCAACCTACGGTTCGGTCGTGAGGTTCTCGGGGCCTCTGACGGTGGGTCCGCGTTCCAAACCCCGCTCGCGACGCTTCACAAGTTCAACGGGTGGGCGGACAAATTCTTGCGCACGCCGGGAAATGGGCTCATCGATCGCTACGTCTCTGCCGATGGCTCCTTTCGAACGTTCGGGTGGCTCGTCGCCTATCACGATTTCGTCGCGGACGAAGGGGATGCGTCCTATGGGTCCGAGCTCGACGCCCAGCTCACCTACCGTTCGCCGTGGGCGCAAGTCTTCGCGACCAAGCTCGCGCTCTACCGCGAGGATGGATTTTCCTCCGACACGAGCAAGCTCTGGATCTGGACTGAGTACTCGTTCTGAGAGTCGGCTCGTGATTCCGGGGCTCGTCGTTCGTTGGCCTTTACGCGCGAGCTTGCGAAACATAGACGCTCGCGCCACACTCACCGGTCCAAGCTATGAGCGAACGGATTCTCTATTTCGACTGCGCCGCTGGTGTGAGCGGGGACATGACCCTTGCCGGCCTCCTGGATCTCGGCGTGCCTTTGAAAGCGCTCAACGCCGAGCTCGATAAGCTCGACTTACCAGGGTTTCGTCTCGTCCGTTCCAAGGCGAGTCGCGGGGGGATTCGCGGCACCCGGGTTCGAGTCGAGGCGCCGGACGATCGCGGCTATCGACACTTCAAGGACTTCGAGCGCGCGCTAAAAAAGAGCCGTCTGAGCAACAAGACGCGTGAGCGGGCGCTCGCTCTCGTCCGACGCATCTTCGAAGCGGAAGCATCCGTCCACGGCTCGACCGCGGAGAAAGTCCACCTTCACGAGCTCGGCTCGCTGGACACCATCGTGGATATCGTCGGCGCGGTGTGCGGGGTGGAGCTTCTGGGCGTCGACCGCGTCGAGAGCTCCCCGGTGAACGTGGGAGCGGGGTCGGTGCAAACGGAGCATGGGCTCTTGTCCGTGCCCGCGCCGGCGACCGCGTTGCTGCTGAAGGGAGTGCCCGTCATCGCCGACGGTGATTTCGAGCGCACGACACCGACGGGAGCCGTGCTCGTGAGCGGCTTTGCCGAGAGGTTTGGCGCGTGGCCTTCGATGACGCTGCTCGAGACCGGTTACGGGCTCGGGTCTAAAGATCCCAAAGGCGGCCGTCCCAATGCACTGCGACTCGTTTTGGGGGAGCGGGAGCATCGACGCTCCCAGACAGTCTGCGTCCTGGAAGCGACGATTGACGACGCGACTCCCGAGCAAGTGGGCTTCACCCAAGAGCGGCTGCTCGAGGCGGGCGTGCTCGATGTGTTTCTCACGCCGGTCCTGATGAAAAAGTCTCGCCCCGGCACGAACATCACTGTTCTGGCCGAGCTCGACGGACGAGAATCCGCCACCGAGATCTTGTTCCGAGAGAGCACGACTCTAGGCGTGCGAAGCTACCTCGTGGAGCGCGACATCCTCGAGCGCCGGTTCGTGACCGTGAAAACCCGCTACGGGAGCGTCAAGATCAAAGAGGCGCGTCGTCACGGCGAGCTCCTCAACGCCGCCCCCGAATACGACGACTGTCGTCGCGCCGCCCGCAAGCACCAGGTCTCGCTGAGCACCATCCAACGCGCCTCTCTCGCCGCCCACGCCCGATTACGTAAATCGTAAAAAGGGACCAGGTCCCAATTCGGCAGGGCGGCAAACGCGCGCCAGGCCCGATCCGCTGCGTCGGAGAAAAGGGTCAGACCCCTTTTCTAGCCACTCGGGCGCGGGTTCTTTCTTCCGCGCTCGGGCGAGGGGGGAGAAAAGGCGGTAGGATGTGCCGATGAGTGGCTCGAAGCTTCCTGAATCCATCCGGGTGACGCTGGTTGTCGTGCGTTTGCTCGACAGAATGGGGGTTCGCTACGCGATCGGAGGCTCACTGGCGAGCTCGGTCCACGGCGAGGCACGGGCGACCGCGGGCGTGAACCTCATCGCAGAGCTGAGAAACGACCACGTCGGGTCGCTTCTATCCGGGCTGGGCTCGTCCTTTCACTCGGACGAAGCGCGCGTGCGGGACGCGGTGGCGCGAGCCGAGAGTTTTCAGCTCATCCACCAAGAAACGATGTTCAAAGTCGACATGATCGTTGCCCGCGAGCAACCGCTCGAGATGACGCAGATCGAGCGCAGGGTTTCCGTCATGGTCGATCCGAGTACGGGCGAGAGCGCTTTTTTTTGCTCGCCGGAAGACACCGTGCTCGCGAAGCTACTATGGCACCGCAAGAGCGCGAAACCGTCCGGCCGTCATTGGCGCGACGTCCTCGGCGTCTTGCGAGCTCAGCGAGAGAAACTCGATACCGATTACCTGACGAGCGGGGGCGACGCCTTGGGTGTCGCGGACGCTCTCCAGGATGCATTGAAACAGGCCGGCACCAACCCAACTTAACGCGATTCACATAGAGGCTCATGACCGACGAGAAGGAAACGCCCGAAGCCGCCGCACCGCCCCAAGACAACACGATTACCATTCAAGACTTCACCAAAGTCGAGCTCCGAGTGGCCAAGGTGATCGAAGCGAATGAAATCGAAGGGGCCGATCGATTGCTGCAGCTCCGAGTCGACATAGGCTCCGAGGTGCGACAGCTCGTCGCAGGGATCAAGAAGTCTTACTCTCCCGAGGATCTCGTGGGAAAGCACATCGTCGTCGTCGCGAACTTGAAGCCGGCACGGCTGCGGGGGGTGGAATCCCAAGGCATGCTCCTCGCCGCCCAGACCGAGGACGGACCGATCTTAGTGAGCTTCGACAAGGATGTGCCCACCGGGGCTCCGGTAAAGTAACGACGTGAACCGGCTGGTCGTCGTACTACTCTTCGCGCTCATCGCGGGGGCTTGCGAACGTGAGGTGGATCGGTTCTCTCCGCTGGTCGCGGTCGCAGCCAAGGACTGGGACGGCATCCTCTTCGAGTTTGGCTCTCCCCGCGCGCTTCCACGACTGAGCGAGGACGGTTGGTCCCACGGTGAGACCGCGGAGGACGGTAATACTTTCCGGTGGGCGAGCTCGGAGCAGGCCGCTTTTACCCTCCCGAGTCCCACCGAGGCGAAGCGTATCCTGTGGCTCGAGTGCGAGCCGTTCCTCTTCGAAGGGGGCCCCACCCAATGGATCTCGATCGCCGTCAACGGGGAGCCGCTGACAGAGGTCGAGCTCAGACCTGGCCGGGAGCGCTACCCGATCGAGGTGCCGTTCATCGCCGGCGACAACGTGTTCGACTTACGTTTTCGCTTTGCCGGCGATCCGAACCGGACCTCTGCCGATCGCCGAAAGCTCGCGGTGGCGTTCTATCAAGCGTCGGTGCTGCCCGAGGACGAAGCGCCCGTCGCGGGAGCGCCGAGTCCGTTCTCGTGGCAAGGCGATGATGTCGTTCTTCCCGAAGGCGGCTCGATGAGCGTCTTCTCGGACCTCGCGGGCGAAGCGACCCTCGTCGTGAGCCCCACGCGGAGAAGTCGTGACGAAGCGCGTCTCACCGTATCGGTGAGGACGATGGAAGGTGTTCTCGTCGACGAAGCCGTGTCCCTCGACGAAAGCTCGCAGTGGAAGATCGCTCACGAGGGGCCGGTCGAGATCTCGATCGGCGCGGAGAACGACGCCGTCGCTGTCCACGTCGAGCTCCTAACTTCTGCGGATCCGCCGGAGTCACCCCCGGTCGAGCCCGTCGACGCGAACGTCGTGCTCATCTTTCTCGACGGAGCCAACGCGCTTCGCACCGGGCTCTATGGCTACGACAAGAACACGACGCCGAATCTCGACGCGCTCGGAGCCGAGAGCCTGGTCTTCGAGAACGCGGTGAGCCAGGCGGTCTACACGATCGCTTCGATGGGGTCCGTATTGACCGGCCAGTACCCCGAACGACACCAAAGCGTGACCTTTGCCGATAAGCTCCGTGACGATGTCGTCACTTTGCCCGGCGTCGTCAGCCAGCACGGCTTCCGCACCGCGGGCTTCTCCGGCAATTCCGTGGCTTCCCGTACATTCGGTCTGGATCAGGGATACGAAACCTTCGTTCCGGTGTGGGAGGACAAAGACTATACCGGGCACTGAGACTAGGTGCTGAAATCGTTTCGTGAGTGGCTCGACACTGAAGCGGACGAGCGGTTCTTTGCCTATGTGCATTTCCGTGAGCCGCATTCCCCTTACAACCCTCCAGCACCCTACGATACCCGGTTCGACTATGGAGGTAATTTTGTCGAGGGTGAGGAGAAAACGATCGTCGACGCCATCAACGCAGGAAACGTCGACGATGCTGCGGTGTCGAGGATTCGTGCGCTATATGATGGAAATCTC
>JAJCXL010000086.1 GCA_029263435.1 Acidobacteriota bacterium
GGCACTCTTTACTTCATTCGGCGTTCCCTGACGACGAGCCGCAATCCTTTCAAGTGGCTGCTCGACTTCGTGCTCCTTCCGTTTCGGTTCCTGCACGCGATTTTTCAATGGCTCAATTTCTTCACGCTCCGCTACACCGGTAAGCCCCTGTCGACAGATGGCCAGGAGATCCCATGGGACTCGGTCGATCCTGACGGAGAAGGAAATATCCGCTTCGCGGGCACGGACGCGAGCGCGGTGGACTCGAGCTGGAAGCTCGTGAGGCGCGCGCCTGACGGGAAAGAGACGGAGCTCGCGACGGGAGTGTCTTCGTTCGATCTGTGTTCGGACGGCACGATCCTCATCACTGACGGAAGCACCATCTTTCGGCTCAGCGGAGATCCGGGAGACCGGACCAAGGAATCCGTCCTACAGGCGCCGTCGATCGAGCAAATCATCGTTCTTTAGACCCTGTATGATCCCTCCGTGATCCGCGCGGAGCTCCAGAAGCTGGCTCGGCACTCCGCTATCTACGGATTGGCGGACGTCGTCCCCTACCTCATCAACTTTCTCCTCCTTCCGGTCTTTACCTCTTTTCTCGCTCCCGCCGATTACGGAGCGCTCGGCATCTTGCTGTTGTTCGGGGTATTGGCGAAGATTTTTTTCCGCTCCGGTCTCGACGCGGCCTTTTTTCGCATCTATTACGAGCAGAAGACCGACCACTCACGTCGGGTCTTGGCGACCACGCTCTTCGCCGCGTCCTTCGCGATCAGCACCTTGCTCTTCGCTGTCTGTGTCTTGGGTGCGGGGGCTCTCGGCCGAGTACTTCTCGGCGGCGAGTTCGTGCTTTCGAACGTCTCGTTGTGGGTCACACTCGTCGCGTTCGACACGCTGTTGAACAGCTTCGCCTTCGTGCCGATGAACCTGTTTCGGATCCAGGGCAAATCGCGCTCGTTCACGGTCATGACATTGTTCAGGAGCGGCGTGAACATCGCGTTGAAGCTCACGCTCGTGTTGATGGGCTGGGGCGTGGCCGGCGTCTTGTGGGCGGATGTCGCGGCGTCGCTCCTGTTCGTCGTGGCGCTCGCCCCCACGCTGATGAAGAACCTGGCGATGGGCTTTTCGGGCGCGATGCTGAAAGAGGCGTTTCACTTCGGTCTTCCCAAGGTGCCTCACGGGATCGCTCATCAAGTTCTCAATCTCTCGGACCGCAAGCTCATCGAGATGTTTCTCGAGCTTTCGGCGACCGGGCTCTACCACATCGGATACATGATGGGCACCGGGGCGAAGTTCTTTCTCTCGGCGTTCGAGCTCGCCTGGGCTCCTTTCGTCTATGCGCAAGCGAGTGAGAAGCAAGCGAGCGCGCAGCAAACGCTCGCCCGGATGGCGACCTACGCGTTCGCGGTCCTCGCGGGCTGCGGGGTGCTCAACGCGGTCTTCGGACGAGAGCTCTTGTTCGTGATGGCCAAGCCCGAGTTCCATCCAGCGCACACGGTGATACCCGTGATCGTGCTCGCTTACATGATGCAGGGATTGTTCGCCCTGACCTCGATCGGCATCGGCATCAGCAAGAAGACGACTTACTTTCCGGTCATCACGATCTCGGCGGCGCTCATGAACGTCGTATTGAACATCTTGTGGATCCCGCGCTTCGGAGTCATTGGTGCGGCGTGGGCCACTGTGGTTGGCTATGGAGTGATGGCTCTGCTCGGGTTCTGGTTCGGCAACAAGCATTACCCGATCCCCTTCGAGTGGGGGCGTCTGATGCGCATCGCGATTGCAGCGACGATGGCGTACTTCCTATCGACGCTCGCGCCGGTCGAGCTGATGCGGGCCGTGCCCATCAAGCTCGGCGCGAGCCTCGCGTTTCCGGGAGCCCTCTACGCTTTCGGCTTCTTCCGAAAAGACGAGCTCCAGTGGCTGACGGAGCAGATCGATCGATGGCGCGGTCGTTGAGCTCGAACACGCCGAGAAAAAGGACCAGGTCCTTTTTCCCGGCCTGAGCTCGGCGTTCCTGAGCCATTTGTTTCCAACAAGTTATCGCGTTTACGCAATTCGTAAAAAGGGACCAGGTCCCTTTCTAGCAGACGTCGCGTTTAAAGGGACCAGGTCCCTTTCTCGCAGACGGGCTCGCTGCGAGGGCTACGGGGTGAGGTCGAGCTCGGCGCGGATCGCGTCCAGCATTTGCCCGAGCGTGATCCCGACAATGCAATCCGGGGCGATCGCGCGCGCGCATTCGGCGGGGGGGCGGCGGATCATGTTGCACGGCGAGCAATAGACGGGGGTACGGACCACCCGGCTGAGGCCGAGCGCCTCTGGGGGGCCATAGCGAACCGGGTCCGAGGGGCCAAAGATCGCGACGTTTCTCGTCCCCACGGTGTGAGAGAGGTGCATCGGTCCCGTATCACCCGAAACGAAGACGTCGAACGCTTCGACCACCGCGGCGAACGTCGCGAGATCCGTACCCATGATCGTCTTCGGTCGAAACGCGGCTCGAGTCGCGATGCTCTCCACGAGAGCACGGTCGCCCGACGCGCCGGTCAGAACGACGGTCGCCGAATCTTGGAGCGCGTCGACGAGAGCGACGAATTTCTCGGGCTCCCATTGTTTGAGCGCGCGTCCGGCGCTCGGGTGGATGCCCAGGATCGGCCGCCCTTGCTCTCGGAGCGGGTCTAGATGTTCACGAGCGTTGTCTCGATCGGCATCCGTGACGAAGTTGACGGGTCGCACGCTCGTCTCTACGTTCGGGAAGACTCGCCGGACGAGCGCGTCGTTTTGCGAATACCAGCTCTGGCTCTCATCCCACACCGCCCGATGCGTCAGCAGATAGGCGCCTCCGGTATCGGCATAGCCCGCCCGCAGAGGCGCTTTGGTCTCGGCCATGAGCGCCAGAACGCGGACGTCCCCCTGGAAGTCGATCGCCAGATCGGGGCGGCAGTCTTTGAGAGCCGCGCGGGCGTCCGCGAGCTTGGTGGTTTGTCCCCAAGAGGCCCACGGTGCGTCGACGATGCGCACGGCATCGACGAAGGGGAGTCGACGAGCGACGGACTCGTTCCAGCTCCCCACCCCGAGCTCGATGTGGGCATGGGGCGCGGCGCGCCGGATCGACTCGAGAGCGGGAAGCGTCATGAGGAGATCGCCGAGCCGGTCGAGCCTCAAGCACAAGATGCGCTCGACCGCGGATAACGGGATCGCGGAGGAGTTGGGCCGAGCTCCCATCACCAAAGAGGCCGCGCGCAGTGCTACGTCGAACCCAGCGAGAAGAAGCCTCTCCCGGGGGTCGTAGACGCGGCTTCCGCCGTGCTCAAGACGCTTGGCGGCTAGCTTGCGCGACGGAGCGAAGAACAGACTCAAAGCGCTCTCCTGCGAGATTCCAGTTGAACTCTTGCCGGGCTCGCTCGCGAGCCGACGCGCCCAAGGTGCGCCTCAGCGATGGAGAGCTAGCGAGCGAGGCAATCGCTTCGGCGAGGGCGGCGGCGTCTTTCTCCGGCACGAGCACCCCGTCTCGACCCGAGCGAAGCGCCTGCGGGATTCCGGCGACGTCGCTCGCAACGATGGCGCGACCTGCCGCCATCGACTCCAGCAAGACGTTGGGAAGACCGTCGACGTTGCCCGCACGGTCTCGAACCGAGGGCACCGCCAGGATGTCCGCCATCTGGTAGTAGCGCGCGAGCTCGTCCCGCTCGACGTTTCCCGCGAACGACACTCGCTCTGACACGCCCGCCTCTTTCGCTCGCTGCTCGAGCTCCGATTGCAAGTCGCCTTTGCCGACGATGAGGACATGCACGCGAGGCTCGCTCGCCCCGAGCTTCGAGGCGGCGTCGATGAGATATTCGAACCCTTTCTTATGCACCAGCCGGCCGACGGCGACGACCACCACCGTATCGGACGAGAGCCCCCATTGCGTTCGCAGCGACTCTCCGCCGTCCGCGCCGTTGGGGTCGAACATGGAAGCGTCCACTCCATAGGGGATGACGCAAGGTTTCTCTCGGGCGCCCAACGCTAGGCTGCGCGTGGCTAAATCTTCGCTGCACGCCGTCGCTCGTTGCGCGCGGGAGAAAGCGAGCCTCGCGGCCCGCCCGAAGCCAGCTTTGGTCTCGGACATGAACACGTCCGAGCCGTGGAGGCTCACGACGAGCGGGAGTCCCAAGGTGACGGAGGCCGGCCACGCCATCGTGCCGTTCGGTACGACCCAGTGCGCGTGAAGCACGTCATAACGCTCACGCCGGGCTTCGAGCAGCAGCCGGGTCGCGCCCGATAACAGTGCGAGTGGCGCCGCCAAGTAGGTCGCGCCTTTCAAAGCCACGTCGGCGCGCAACGCTTCGGCATAGCCGAAAACACTGAGACCTTCGGTGGGCGCATATCGATAAGGGCAGAATCGAACGCCCTCGATTGGCTGAAGCGCGAGGTCGCTTCGAGCGGGCAGAACGAGTGTTATCTCGTGCCCTCTCGACGCGAGCGCCTCTGTGATCGAGGCGACGAACGGAGCTGTGGTGTCTCCGTCGAACTTGGGATAGGAAGAAGTGATGGTGAGGATTCTCACGTTTTCAGTGAAGATTATAGCGAAGCGCGGCGCGAAAACGAGGTCAGCGGTTGTGCTATGCTTCACCTCCGGAGCGTTCCCCAGCACTTTGGCCCGATTTCATTGGGGATTCCTATGAATAACGTCCTGTTTCGGCATTGCACGGAGCGCGTCATCGAGGCGGTCAATATCGGCTCGATGGAGCTGGTCAATCTCCGTCAAAACGAGCTCACGCCTGAGTTCATCCTCCTCGGCCTGCTGGAGCAAGACAACTCCGAGACCTTGCGGTTGATGACGGAGCTCGGCCATCCCCAATCGACCACGAACAAATCCATCGTCGATCTCATTCTCGCCGCCCAGAGAAACAAGCTGAAGCTTCGCCGGGAAGGCTCGCTCCAGATCCTCGTCTCCCCCCAAACCGCGGAAGTGCTGAGGATGGCGAAAGAGGAAGCCGACAACATGGGTGATCGGTTCGTCGGGAGCGGCGCGATGTTCTTGGCGCTGCACCGCGAGCCCGCCGGTTTGTCCGCCCGCATTCTTCGAGATTTGGGATTTCGCTACGAGCGGACCAAAGACACCTATCTCCGTCAACGAGGCAGTCGAACCGTCGACGATAAAAAAGGCGAGACCAAGTTCGAGACTCTCGCCAAGTACACGACGGACCTCACCGAGCTCGCGCGCAAAGGCAAGCTCGATCCGGTCGTGGGACGCGAAGAAGAGATCCATCGAGTCATTCAGATCCTCTTGAGGCGCAAGAAGAACAACCCTGTCCTCATCGGCGAGCCCGGAGTGGGAAAGACGGTGATCGTCGAAGGTCTCGCTCAACGGATCGCCGATGCCGAGGTGCCCGACACTCTCGCGAACAAGCGCGTTCTTCTCTTGGAGATGAGTGAGGTCGTCTCGGGATCGAAGTTCAGAGGCGAGTTCGAAGAGCGATTGAAGACCATCAAAGACGAAGTGCTCGCGGCGAATGGTCAAGTAGTGCTGTTCATCGACGAGCTTCACACCGTCGTCGGCGCAGGAAACGTCGAAGGCGGACTCGACGCATCGAACATGCTCAAAAGCGCGCTCGCGAGGGGCCAATTGCGATGTATCGGCGCGACCACGCTCGAGGATTACAAACGTCACATCGAAAAAGACAAAGCGCTCGAGCGCCGGTTCCAGAGCGTCACCGTCAAGGAGCCGTCGGTTGACGATACGCTCCGCATCCTCGAGGGGCTGAGACGCCACTACGAGCTGCACCACGAGGTGACGTTCAGCGACGAAGCGATCGAGTCTGCGGCGAAGCTCTCCGAGCGTTATATCCCCGACCGTTTCTTGCCGGACAAGGCACTCGATCTCATCGACGAAGCGGGCTCGCGCAAACATCTGGAGCTCGTCTACTCGCCGCCGGAAGTGCGCCGGACGAAGCGCGATCGCGACAAGCTCATTTCGCAGCAGCGAGAGGCTTATCAAGCGCAAGACTACGAGCGCGCGGCCACCTGTCAGCAGAACATCATGCGGCTCGAGGCCGAGCTCAAGCAGATGATGAAGGACTGGCGCGAGAGTCGTGAGCCCCAGGACACGACCGTGGGAAGCGAGGACATCGCTCGCGTCGTTCAAGGCTGGGCCGGCATCCCCGTGACGCGCATGCTCGAGCCCGAGGCGCAGAAGCTCACCCGGATGGAAGACAACATCCATCAGCGCATCGTGGGGCAGAAAAACGCGGTCCAGGCCGTCTCGGACGCGATCCGCCGCAACCGGGCCGGGCTCAAAGGACGAAAGCGACCCATCGGCTCGTTCATCTTTCTTGGGCCGACCGGCGTGGGGAAGACGGAGCTCGCCAAAGCGCTCGCGCAGTTCTTGCTCGACGACGAGGAACGATTGATCCGGCTCGACATGAGCGAATACATGGAGCGCCACTCGATCTCCAAGATGATCGGCTCTCCCCCGGGATATATCGGCTACGGAGAGGGTGGGCAGCTCACCGAGAAAGTGCGGCGCAACCCCTACAGCGTGCTCCTCCTCGACGAGATCGAAAAAGCGCACCCCGACGTCTACCACATGCTCTTGCAGATTCTAGAGGAAGGGCGGCTAACCGATGCTCAAGGTCGAGCCGTTAGCTTCGTCAATACGATCATCATCGCGACCTCGAACATCGGAAGCTCGGACATAACTCAGGAGTTCACCGGGATTGGGTTCTCGAACGCGGTATCCCTGCGCAAGTACGAGGAGATCAAAGACCGGGTCATGCGGGAAGTGAAATCGGTGTTCAAGCCGGAGCTGTTGAACCGCATCGATGACGTTATCGTGTTTCACCAACTGGAACGTGACCACATCCGACGCATCGTCGATCTCACGCTG
>JAJCXL010000087.1 GCA_029263435.1 Acidobacteriota bacterium
AGCTTCCGACGATTCGCGACGTCGAGGATCTTCCAAAGCTCCAACATGCCTATAAGAGCATGCTGACTTCCATGATCGCGGTCGATGAGCTCGTCGGCACGGTGGTCGATACGCTCACTAACACCGGTGAGCTCGACAACACCGTCATCGTCTTCACGTCTGACAACGGCTGGTTCTACGGTGAGCACCGCGCCGTCGGGAAAGAGCTCCCGTACGAGGAAGGCATTCGCGTCCCTCTCGTCGTTCGTGCTCCGGGCCAGGCCTCCGACGCGGTGGCGAGCCAAATGGTTCTTAATAATGATCTCGCGCCGACGCTCGCTTCCCTTGCGGGCGTTACCGTGCCCTACCAACCTGACGGCGTCGATTTCACTTCTTTGCTCGACGATCCTGTCGGCGCGCCGTGGGGCCGCGTGGTGTTTTTGGTCGAGCATTGGTATGGTCCAACGCCCCTCATGTGGCAGCACGCGACGAACATGGCGCTGCGCTTCGACACCAATAATTTCGACCTGCTCTACGCACTTTCGTTCGCAAGCTTGACGAATCCGACCGAGGTGACCGGTCGCGAGTTCTACCTCCTCAACTTCGATCCCTTCCAGAGAACGAGCTTGACCCTGCCGCCATCGCTCGAGAACACATTTCTGCAATACACCGTGGCGCTTCTAACCTGCAACGGCCAGAGCTGTCACCTGCTCGAAGGGTTCAAATAGAGCCGTCGAGCTTTCTTGGAACCGGATTACCTCCGAATCGTTCGATAGCGCTCCAGATCGCGATAGCGCTCCAAAAGCCGTTCCTGTCGGCTGTCGTCCGGCATCTCCTGGCCGCCGATGAAGACGTAGATCACCGAGGTCGACAGCTCGAACGGATCGCCGGACCACACCACGACGTCGGCGACCTTGCCGGCCTCTAGGCTACCCATCTCGCTTTCAACGCCCCAGACCTCGGCGGGGCCAAGAGTGACGGCACGAAGCGCCGCCGCGTGGTCCATTCCGTTGGCTACCGCGAGACCCGCTTGGTGCGTGATCGCCCGGTCGCCGGTGAGCAGCACCTCGACGCCCGCGGCCTGAAGAATGCCGGCGTTCTTGAGTGTGGCTGAGAGTCCGTCAAAGGTCGGTAGGTTGGCCGTCGCGCTGAGAATCACCGGAACCTTCGCTGCGGCTAGCTCGTCGGCAACACGCCACCCTTCCTCGCCTCCTCGAATCACCACGTCGATCTCGAACTCGGCTTGGAGCTTGAGGACGAGTCTCAGGTCGCTGGCACGATTCGCTACGAACACAAGAGGCACCTCGCGGGAGATCACCGCTTCGAGGGCCTCGAGGTCTTGGTCGTTCAGGCTCGATCGGCCGCCCTTGGCGAAGGGGTCCTTTTCTCCTTCCTCGTCGTCCCCACCCTCCTCGTCGTCTTCATCATCGTCTCCATTGAGGGTCTTCGCCCGCGCATCCCAGAGCGCATCATGGACGCGTCGATAGGCGGCGGCTCTCGATCCGCCGGCGCGGCTCGAACCGGCTTCACCCAACGCGGTGTAGACCGCGACCGACTCGCGGCGGATCATCTCGTCGAGCGTCTCACCGTGCAGAGCCACGAGCGCCCCCTGCCCCGTGAAGGGCTGGTTGCCGCCGGGTCCCACCACTGCGGCCGTGACCCCGCGCACGCGCGCGACCGGGATAAACGTGTTGGCCGGATTCACTGCCCATACGGGGTTGAAGGACGCCCCGAGGTCTTTCTCGGTGGTGGTCATGTCTTGCGAGGCGCTGCCAGCCTCTCGCAGGCCGAGCGAGGACGCGGAGTCGATGAAGCCCGGAGTCACGATGCGTCCGGTTCCGTCGATCGTACGGGCGCCGTCTGGGATGGAGACGTTGGTACCGACGGCAGCGATCCTTCCGTCTCGGATGACGATCGTTCCGCTCGGGATGACGTTTCCCGACACGGTATGGATCTCCGCGTTCGTGATGGCGACGGTCTGAGCGGAGGTCGGAGCAATGGTCGCCCCGACGATGAACGACGTGCAGGCAATCATTCTTGTCATTCTTTTCAGGCGTGTCATCGAGTGATCTCCTGATCCATGCGCACCATGAAGTCGCCGAACACGAGCGGGTCGGGCGCGTTTCGATCGTACATGAGCGCCCCGTCGATGAAGACGTTCTCCGCGTGCGAGTAAACGCTGAACGGGCTGCCGGTCCAGATGACGACATCGGCCATCTTCCCCGCCTCGAGCGATCCGGTTTGGTCATCGATGCCCATGGACTTGGCCGGATTCGACGTCGTCCAAGAAATCGCTTCCTCGTCGGAGATATCGATCTCCTCCTCGCGTGCGGCTCGGAGCGCGACTGCCGCGTGCTGATTCAAGCGCTGGATTTCGACCGCGGAGTCGGAGTGGACGATCGCGCAAGCGCCGGCTTGGTGCACGAGCGCCACGTTCTCTTCGATCCCGTCCCACGCCTCGAGCTTGAATCCCCAATTGCCGGAGCCCCACATCGACGCACAAATGTCGTTGTCGGCCAGGTAGTCGCGGATCTTGTAGGCCTCGACCGCGTGGTGAAACGACGCGATCGAATAGCCGAACTCGTTAGCGATGTTGATCATGTTGACCATCTCATCGCCTCGATAGCAGTGATTGTGAATGCGGACTTCACCCACGAGCACCGCCGCGAGGGTTTCGAGCTGGAGATCGCGCTCGGGGATATCCTCGGGCACCGAGCCGCCGTCCCACCACTGCTGCCACTCACGCAAATACTTCTGGGCTTTGATCCAACCGGCGCGATAGCCGGCGCCGTTTCCCATCGCTGAGGCTGGCGTTTCGCCCTTCCCGCCATAGACCCGCTTGGGGTTCTCACCACAGGCCATTTTCAGAGCGTGCGGCGCACCCGGAAACTTCATCCCTTGCACCGTGCGAGAGGGGACGTTTTTGAGCGTGACGCCTCTTCCGCCAAAAAGGTTCGCGGATCCGGGGAGGATCTGCAGGGTCGTGACGCCACCGGCGAGCGCGTGCCCGAACCCGGGGTCGTGCGGCCATACGCCGTGCTCCGCCCAGACTTCAGCGGTGTTGGGGTCGGTGACCTCGTTTCCGTCTTGCTGGGATTCGATGCCGGGAGAGGCATAGTTGCCGAGGTGTGAATGGGTGTCGATAACGCCCGGCGTGACCCACTTGCCGGTGGCGTCGATGACGGTAGCCCCCGAGGGCACGCTCACGTTCGCTCCCACCGCGGTGATCCGTCCGTCTTGCATCACGATCGTGCCAGCAGCAATCCGCTGGCCGGTGCCGGTCAAAATGGTGGCGTTTTGGATCACCGTCGGTTGGGACGGGAACGGCTGGTAGGTCGAAGGAAAGGGATCAGGAAAGCGTGGAGCGTCCTGACCG
>JAJCXL010000088.1 GCA_029263435.1 Acidobacteriota bacterium
GCGCCCGGCGCCCGCAGGACCCGAGCGCCTCGCCCGACGCGGCGGACCATCTGACGACGCTGGCGCACGAGCTGGGCAACATGCTCGACGGGTCGATGCGGTGGCTGGGGTTGATTGCCGACTCGCTGAGCGAGACCGAGAAGAACGGGCACGAGGCGTTCGACCGTCTCGAGATCACCCGCGACCAGGTGCTGAGCGTGCACAGTCAGCTCGAGCGGATGAGCGGGATCGTGGACGTGGCGATGCGGAGCAAGGCGATGGCGATCGGGTCCCCGCTGCTGGGCCAGGGGGTCGCGGTCTCGCTGGGCGAGGCGATCGATCACGCGATCGACGTGGTGACGCCGCACGCGCGGGTGTACAACGCGAAGATCGAGGTGGACATCCAGCGCGAGGCGGGGCTGGCTAGCGCCGGGCCGCTGTACAGCGTGATCCTCAACGGGCTGCAGAACTCGATCGAGTCGATCGCCCGGTGCTCGCAGACCGAGGAGGGCGAGGCGCAGGGGCTGATCCGGGTTGTCGTGAAGATCAGCGAGGACCTGGGCCAGCGGTGGCTGCTGATCGATGTGATCGACGACGGGCACGGGCTGCCCGCCAGCGCGGACCAGGACTGGCCTTTCCGGCACGGGTTCACGATCAAGGGCGAGGGCGGGGGCGTTGGGCTGTCGATCTGCCGCCTGCTGGTACACGAGGCGGGCGGGTCGATCGAGCTCGTCCCGCGGACGGACCGTGAGGGCGAGCGGCGCGAAGGCGCGGTGCTGCGGATCCGGTGCCGGTACCAGGGTGAGCAGGCGTCCGAGCCGGACGCCGCATAGGAACGCGTGTGAGCCATGGGCAGCGCATCCTGATTGTTGATGACGACCCGCTGGTGGGCGAGTCGCTGGCGGAGTTCTGCGCGCGCGAGGGCCTGGCGCCCGAGGTGGCGCCCAGCGCCGAGGAGGCGATCCGCCTGCTGCGCGAGGGCGACGCGGCGGGATCGGCGTTCGCCATCGCGATCTGCGACCTCTCGCTGCCCGGGATGGACGGGCTCGAGCTCGCCCGGGAGATCGCGAAATCACACACGCGGACGGCGCCGATCATCCTGACGGGGTACGGCACGATCGAGTCGGCGGTCGCGGCGCTGCGCCACGGGGCGGTGGACTACCTGACCAAGCCGCTGATCGACGCGGAGCTGCGGATCGCGCTCGAGCGGGCCAAGCGGTGCCAGACGCTGCTGGCGGAGAACACGTCGCTGCGGACGAGGCTCAAACGCAAGGCGTCGCCCGAGGGGATCATCGGCGCCGACCCGCGGATGGCGCGGGTGTACGAGCTGGTCGAGGCGGTCGCCCCGAGCAAGAGCACGGTGCTGATGACCGGCGAGAGCGGCACGGGCAAGAGCCTGATCGCCAGCGCGATCCACGAGCGGTCCACGCGGGCCGACGGGCCGTACGTGGAGATCTCGTGCGGCTCGATCCCCGAGACCCTGCTCGAGAGCGAGCTGTTCGGGCACGTCAAGGGCGCGTTCACGGGCGCGCACGCGGACAAGAAGGGGCGGTTCCTCGCGGCCAACGGCGGGACGCTGTTCCTCGACGAGATCAACTCCGCGAGCCCGGGCATGCAGCTCAAGCTGCTCCGGGTGCTGCAGGAGCGCCGGTTCGAGCCTGTGGGATCGTCCGAGACGATCGAGGCGGACGTGCGGGTGATCCTGGCGAGCAACCAGCCGCTGGAGGACCTGGTCGCGGCGGGCACGTTCCGCCAGGACCTGTACTACCGGATCAACGTCGTCAAGATCGAGCTGCCCCCGCTGCGCGATCGTCGGGCGGACATCCCGACGCTGGCCGAGCACTTCCTGGCGGCGCACGGGGACGAGCTGGGCAAGACGTTCGCGGGGTTCACGCCCGAGGCGAGCGAGTGCCTGAGCCGGTACCCGTTCCCGGGCAACGTGCGCGAGCTTGAGAACATCGTCGAGCGGGCGGCGGTGCTGGCCAAGGGCCAGACGATCGAGCGGCGCGACCTGCCGCCGCACGTGCTCGAGGGCGATGACCGGGGCCTGATGCGTGACAGCATCGGGTACGCGCCCGAGCCCGAGGGGAGCGAGCCTGGCGAGTGGATCCCGCAGACGCTGGGCGACGCGCTGCGCACGCCCGAGCGCCGGATCATCCTCCAGGCGCTGCGCGCCAACGCGTGGAATCGCCAGAAAACGGCCGATGATCTGGGGATCAACCGGACGACGCTGTACAAGAAGATGAAGACGCTGGACATCGACGACGAGCAGCGCGAGAGCGCCTAGCCGCCACCCTTGAGCGCGGCCTTCTTGCCCAGGTCGTAGGTGCGTCCGCGCCAGTTCACGCCGCCGAACAGCATGCTCAGTTGGACGAACGGCGCGAGCAGCAGCAGGCCCCAGACCATCCAGACCCCGTGCAGCGGGAGGCGCCCACCTCCGAGCAGGCGGTGCAGGCGGATGTTGCTCAGCCCAAATGCGAGCACCGCCAGCAGGGCGATGGACATCGCGATCCAGGCGCCCAGCACACCCGCGACGACCGCGAGAACGAGAGATGCGAAGTACTCGATCGAGCGGACCCAGACGGGCCAGGTGAACGAGAAGCTCAGGCCGTTCTTGCCGAACAGCAGCCAGCGCCGGTAGATCCTGAAAAACTCGGTAAGGCTGACGCCCTCGGCGACGATGTGGAGCGGGGCGGTGATCATGACGTTGTGCCAGCCCGCCTCGTGTGTGCAGCGTCCTATGGCCATGTCGTCGACAAGCTGGCCCTCGGCGCAGGCGGCGCCGCCCACGTCGTCGAGCGCCTCGCGCCGGAAGACCATGATCTGGCCCATGATAAAGGGCAGACGCCCGGTCCGGCCCGCCTTCCACGCGGCGACCGAGCCGTACAGCGCGTTGAGCATCGTCGCGTAACCCACGTCGCCTGCGGTCCGCAGGCGCCCCACCACCACCGCGGGCGAGAACGTGCAGCCGTTCATGTCATCAGCAAGCAGGGTCGCGACGAGTTCGGTGAGCAGGCCCCGGGCGGGGCGGGTGTCGGAATCGCCGAAGGCGAGGATGTCGCCCGTTGCTCGCTCGGCGCCGACGATCATGGCGTGGAGCTTGCCGGTGCGCTGCGGCGGCGGGGCGCCGCAGGTCATCACGCGGGCGATACCGTGACCGCCCGAGGCGGTGTGCGCCTCCACGGCGTGCGTGGCGACGCCATACCCCGGGTCCTGGTCGTCGTCGAAGACGAAAATGGTTTCGACCTGGCCCGGGTATCCGGTGTCGAGCGCGGCCCTCAGGTTCTCCGCCTGTCCCGTGTCGGCGCCCTTGGCCGGGCGGACGACCGTGATCGAGGGCCAGCGCTCGGGCTCGACGCGGGGGGGTGGGCGGCGTCGTATCGCCCGGGCGAGGAGCCAGTGCCACCCGAGCATGTCGAGCAGCAAGAGACCGGCGACGATGCTCAGGGTCAGCGACATCGCCTCACTGTATAGTGAGGCGTCATCGAGCGGGGACGCAGCGTCCCGAGACCGCAGCGGTCCGCCGCTCGCCGCGTTGGAACGCAAGCAGACGACCGAAAAACAACAACCCCCGCCGCCAGATGGCGCCGGGGGTCTCAAAGCGGGTGAACGGATTCGAACCGTCGACATTCACGTTGGCAACGTGACGCTCTACCACTGAGCTACACCCGCCTGGGTGTCGCCCGGGTCCCGTGGGAGCCCGTGCAGGGGTGAAGGTAGACCACTTTTTGGCCCCGGTCAACGCATCCTCGCACGCGGCTGCCCCAAGGCCGCGGATCGGAGCGGATCATGGTCCGATTCGGTCAGGGCGACGCGGGTTCCTGGGCCTGCCCGATGGGTCCGGCGCCCCGGGCTCGCTCGATGGCCTCGACGACGGTCCCGCCGGTGTAGTTGTTGGCCAGCCAGGGCTCGTTCGTGCCCGGGCCGTAAACGGCGAGCAGCGGAATGCCGGTCTGACCCATCTCGTGGAGCTTGTCCCAACCGGGAGCTCCCTGGCTCGTCACGTCCGCGACCATCGGGACCACGCCCGCCTGGAGTAGCAAGGGCTTGACGGGCGCCCGGCTCAGGAACGCGGCCTCGAGCGACTTGCAGTTGAGGCACCACTCAGCCGTGAAGTCCAGCACGACCACGTCGCCCCGGTCGAGCGCCTCGGCGAGCGCCTCGGGCGTGAAGGGAACCCAGATGTTGTGGTAGGCGTGCTGCGTCCGATCGATCGCGGCGAGCACCCCGCCCGAGGCCAGCACGATCGCGACGATCGCGAAGGCGAATCGGGGCAGCGGCTTCTTGGTGATCTGAATGGTGCGCACCGCGAGCCAGGCGCCCGCGGCGAGCGCGAACACACCCACGAACCACCAGTGGGCGCTCTTGGCCCACCAGGGCAGGCCCGCGGCGAAGCGGTCCATGCCGCCGAGCAAGGCGAGCATGCCGGCGCCGATGAAGAACGCGGCGGCCGCGAGCATGAGCAGCCCGAGCACCTGCTTGACGAGTTCGCTGGCCGGTCCGGTGCGGGGCATCTTCTTGACCCAACCGGGCCTAGCGCTGAGGACGAGGTAGGGCGAGGCCATGCCCACGCCGATGGCGATGAAGATCGTCAGGATGACCGCGCCGGGCAGCGTCGCCGAGCCGGCCAGGAGGGCGCCTGCGACGAAACCGAAGCAGGGCAGACCGAGGATGGCGGTCATGACGCCGAACATGAACGAGCCGAGCGCGGAGTCCGCCTTGGGGTTGACCTTGTAGACGGCCTTGGGCAGGGTCAGACTGAAGGCGCCCAGGCTCCCCACGCCCATGGCGGCGATCACGAGCCCGATGGGCAGCGTGAAAAGCCAGTAGCCGAAGAGGCGCGACGGGTCGGACATGGTCTTGGTGAACGTCACCGCCAGTCCGCCCAGCAGGGCCCAGAAGGCGACGACCCCGACGGCCATCCACGTGCCCAGGTACAGGCTCTTGCCGGGCGAGCCCGCGTGACTGCTGATGGTCATGATCTTGATCGGGATCACGGGCAGGACACAGGGGGTCAGGTTGAGCACGAACCCGCCGAGGGCGGCGATGATTGCGAACAGGATCAGTCCTGCGGCGCCGTCGGGGCGGGGCAGCTCGAAGCCGAAGAAACTCGGACCCGCGACGCTCGCGGTGGCAGATTGGCTCGACTCGCCGAAGAGCGCACGATCTGCAAAGACGCTGGCGTCGAAGGCCGCGAAGTCGTTGTCCGAGGCCGCCTCGCCGCGGTCACCGATCGCGACGATGGGCAGCACGATGGTCTGGGTGCGGGTGTCGGGGGCGAGACAGACCAGGTCATCGCAGACCTGGAAGGTGAGGGTGACGTCGAACTCGGCGCTCGAGCCCACGATCGCCTCGGCGGGGATGATCGCGGGGACGAAGATCCGCGCCCGATCCTCGTACACGCGGATGGGCTCGGGCCCGTTGCCGACGTCGAACATGAGCTCGTGGCTCCGGGGCCACTGGACCGGGCCGATCACGGCGTTGCGGGCCTGGAGCATCACGCTCGTCGGGATGAGGCCTTCGACGGTGATCTCCTCGGCCCGGGCCTGGGAGTGCCAGCCCTGGGTGTGGTCGAGGATGATGACCAGGCCCACCTGATCGCCCGGGGCGACCCTGTCGAGCGACGTCTTGAACTCGACGCGTACCTCCGGGCCCTCGTCCTGCGCGAACGGGTCCTGCCCGAAGGCGCTGGGGAACTTGTCCTGAGCGATCGCGGGCAGCGCCGCCAGCAGGGGCAGGGCCAGGGCCAGGCGCAGGAGCGTGCGGGCACGCAGAGAGGTTCGGGGGTTCATGGTCGCGGGTGTCTCCGTGCGGCGTCCGTGTCCGGGATCTGGGTCGGGGATCTGGGTCGGGGATCTGGGCTCGCCGAGCACGATCGAATCTCCCCCGGACGACGGGATCAATGGCCCCGGTCCCATCTTTGTTCCGCCCGGGGCCCAAACCCTCGCCCCGGGGCGGGCATGGCGGTGTGGGCTTCAAGGCGGGACGCGCAACTGTCCGATACTCACGGGGTAGAAGCGCAGATGCCGCGCGGTGGCTGTGCGCCAGTGCGGGGCAATCCCAGGGGCGGGCATCCGTGTCAGACGTGCTTGACCAGAACGAAGTCGATGCCCTGCTCGCGGCGGTGGATACCGGGGAGGTCGTCGAGGAGGAGTCCTCGACCCAGGTCTTCTCCCGGCGCCAGACCGATCTCGAGAACGTCGAGATCCGCAGCTACGACTTCAAACGCCCCGAGCGCGTCAGCAAGGACCAGATGCGGGCGCTGCAGACGCTGCACGAATCCTTCGCTCGCAACTTCGGCGCGTCGCTCTCCGGGTTCCTCCGCACGATCGTTGAGATTAAGGTCGCCACGTGCGAGCAGATGACGTACGGCGAGTTCATCTCGGGCCTGCCCAACCCAACGAGCTTCAACCTGATCCAGGCCGGGGGGCTCGAGGGCCAGATGTGCCTTGAGATCTCGCCGCTGATCATCTACCCGATCATCGACCGCCTGCTGGGCGGGACGAACCACGACCTGTTCATCCCCCAGCGCCCGGTCACGCCCATCGAGGCGAGGCTCATCGGCAACGTCACCACGCGCGGGCTCGACGCGCTGAGCGAGGCGTGGGAGAGCGTCCGGGAGCTGCAGTTCGAGATCTCCGCCTCCGAGAGCAACCCGCAGCTTGTCCAGATCGTCCCCCCCAACGAGGTGGTGGTGGTCGTCGGGCTGGAGCTGAAGATGTCCAACCGGGCGGGCACGATGAACCTGTGCATCCCGTACAACGTCATCGAGCCGGTGATGGAAGAGCTCTCGGCCCAGAGCTGGTTCGCCGCGACCCGCAACGCCAAGGCGGACGACCTCAAGCAGCAGCTCTCGAACAACCTCGGGCAGGCGCCGATGGCGGTCGGGGGCCTGCTGGGCGAGACCACGATCACCCTCCGGGACCTGCTGAGCCTGAGCGAGGGCGACCTGCTGGTGACGGAGAAGCGGGCGAACAAGCCGGTGGTACTCACGGTCGAGGGCGAAAAAAAGTTCCTGGCCGAGCTGGGCTCGTACCGGGGCTCGCGGGCGATGCGAATCGTCCGGGCGTGCGCCCCTGACGACCGGGTCTAGCGGCGTCCAGCGGCCCTCCGCGAGCCCGTCCTGAGCGGGCGGCGTTGACCTGCCAGTCCGAACAGAGCTAGAGTAGAGCGTGACGCGAAGGGGCGGTCGGCGCCCGAAGGGAAGAAGAATGATCGTGGTCATCAGCAATGCGCGGTGATTGGGTTCCATGCGGAAGCGGACCCTTGACGGGCCGCCACCGAAGGGCAATCGGGCCTCCCCCCAGGAGGCGACGGGCGCCCTGATCGGGGGCGAACCCGGACCGCGCAGCGACGGCGAGAGCCCGAGCGCGCTTGACGACCACGAGCGTGCTGAGCCCGTTCGTGGTCATCGTTGTTTTTGGGGATTCATCCCCGACATCCTGGCAATCTGACAAGACCGGCACAGACGCCGACGCAGAGACGGAGACAGCCCACGTGAACACCCAGGAAATGATGCGGATCCTCGACTCGATCGCTCGGGATCGCAACATCGACAAGAGCCTTCTGATCGCGGACCTCGAGGCCGCCATGGTTTCGGCATGCCGCAAGTTCTTCAGCACGCTCGACACCGAAGAGTTTGAGTGCAAGGTGGACCCGATCACGGGGGAGATGGCGCTGACGCGCCACGGCGAGCCGCTTGAGATGGAGATGTCCGATTTCGGACGCATCGCCGCCCAGACCTTCAAGCAGGTCATGATCCAGCGGTTCCGCGACGACGAGCGACAGTCGCTCATGGACGATTACTCCAAGCGGGTGGGCACGATCGTCACGGGCACGGCCCAGCGGTACGACCGGGGCGCGCTGATCGTGCAGATCGACCGGGCCGAGGCGGTCATGCTGCGGTCCGAGCAGCTCCCGGGCGAGCAGTTCATGGCGGGCGACCGCGTGCGGGCGATGGTCCTGGATGTCAAGGACATGGGCTCGCAGGTCAAGATCTATCTGAGCCGGGCGCACCCGGACCTGATTGTGCGCCTGTTCGAGGTCGAGGTGCCCGAGGTGGCCGAGCGGATCATCGAGATCAAGGCGATGGCCCGTGAGGCGGGATTCCGGACGAAGATCGCGGTCAGCTCGATCGACTCCAAGGTTGATGCTGTTGGCGCCTGCGTGGGGCTGCGGGGCAGCCGGATCAAGAACATCGTCGACGAGCTCAACGGCGAGAAGATCGACATCGTCCGCTGGAACGAGAGCTCGCAGATCCTCATCCAGAACGCGCTCAAGCCGGCCGAGGTCCACGAGATCAGCCTGTGCTTCGAGCTGGGTCGGGCGACGGTCGTCGTGCGGGATGACCAGCTGAGCCTGGCGATCGGCAAGCGCGGGCAGAACGTTCGCCTGGCCGCCCGCCTGACGGGGTGGGACGTGGACATCCTGACGCCCGAAGAGTTCAACAAGGGCCTGGAAATCATGTCCGAGACGCTGAAGCAGCTCGAGGGCATCACGGACGAGAAGGTGGATCGCCTGGCGACGCTGGGCATGATTAGCGTGTTCGACCTGGAAGAGGTCGGCGCCGAGGTGCTGATGACCGAGCTGGAGATCAGCGAAGAGCAGGCGGGCGAGGCGGTCGAGCTGTGCTCGGTCAAGGCGAAGGAAGTCGCCGAGATTCAGAAGGTTGAGAAGGCGGAATCGGAGCAGCGTCGCGCCGAGGAGCGCGCCGCGGCGGAGCTGCTGCTCTCGGGTGATGGCGTGCACGCGGAGGACGTGGACCCGGAGACGGCCGCGGCGGCCATCCTGGGGGCCGCGTCTGTGCCAGCGCCCGCGGCGTCGGCGAGCGAGCCGGCAGATCAGACGCCCAGCGTGGATGCGGACGACGAGGCGCGAGCCGCGGACATCCTGGGCGGCGGTTCGGACTCATAACCCGTCGCCGCGTGTGACGCGGCGATCGGTGGTCGGGTAGGCCCGCGCACGGCATGTTCCGGGCGTGGGCGGGATTGAAGGATTAGGCGCCGGCGCAACGCCGGGAGGATCGGTTGGCCAAACGAGTCTTTGAAATCGCGAAGCAGCTGGGTGTGAAGTCCAAGGTCATCGTGGAGAAGTGCCACGCCGAGGGCGTCCCACAGGACGTGATCAAGAACCACATGTCCACGGTCTCCGTGG
>JAJCXL010000089.1 GCA_029263435.1 Acidobacteriota bacterium
GGCCGTCCTCGTTTACTTGAGCGTCGCGGCGGAGCTTTCCTTCTTCTCGCCGCTTGCGTGGGGGGATCGGGTCTTCGTCGGAACCAACAGCCTCCTGAACCGAGTCGTCCCCGCGTTCGTGGCCGCGATGTCGCTCCTCGCTTTTGCCGCATTCGTGAGCTCTCATCGCCGGGCCCGAAGCATTACCGTCAAGAAGCAAACGAAGTGGATTGTTTGGGGAACCGGCTTCGGCACTCTGCCGTTCGCGCTCGTTTACGCGGTGCCTTACTTGTTCGGCATCGAGCCCGGACTCACGATGGAATTGTCCGTCGTGCCCTTCGCACTCATCCCGCTCTCTTTTGCTTACGCCATCGTCAAATACCGCCTCATGGACGTGGAAGTCCTGTTCAAGCGCGGCATGGTGTTCACCCTGGCCACCGCCATCGTCGGCGGGCTCTACCTGGCCATGTTCGTCGCCGGTGCGCAATATCTGGTCGGCGACAAACACAGCACCGTCTTGGCTCTGTTGTCCGCGATGGTCGTCGTGTTGATCTTCACTCCGATCAAGAGCCGTATCCAAGACGGCATCGATCGTCTTTTCTACCGCGAGCGCTACGACTATCGCCGCGCACTTCTCGCCTTCTCTCGCGATCTCAACGCCCACCTCGATCTGGATCATCTGTCGTCGCGCTTGGTAGAACGTATTTCAGACACGTTCGAGGTCGAGAAAGTCGCGCTCTTGGTGTCATCCGCCGAGAACGCGTTGCGGCTTCAGGCGGGCCATGGGTTGAACGAGACCGAGCGCGCTAACCTCGATCTCGGGGTGGATACGCCGCTTTACGCCCGCCTGGCGCGTGGCGAGGTCATCTACTACGGAGAGATCGACTGGAACCCGAATCGCAACTTTGCCAAAGGCGTTGCGGGTGAGAGCCTTCCGATCGAGAACCTCCAATACGCGATCCCGTGTCGCTCACACGACAAAGTGGTCGGCGTGATTCTCCTCGGCAGGCGGTGGGATCTAAGCGCGCTGTCGAGTGAGGATATGGACCTTCTCGACATGCTATCGGGCCAAGCCGCGACCGCCCTCCAAAACGCGCGCCTCTACAATTCGCTGGAGCGCAAGGCAGCGGAGTTCGAAACGCTGAAGGAGCACAGCGAGAACACGATCGAGTCTCTCGAAGCGGGCATCCTCGTGCTCGACTTATCGGGCCGGATCGTGCGCTTCAACCGAGCTCTCGAGGCGCTCTATGGTCTGCCGCGCTTCGACGCCATCGGCAAGAACTTCGACGACGTGTTCCCCGTGTCCTTGTGTCAAGCATTGGTCGCGTCGCGAGGTCAGGCGTGGTGGACGGCGGGTGGCGCGAGCGGGATATCCCGGCTGAACTTGAAGAACCTCGATGGCGTCGAAAAAGTCGTTCGCCTCCAGGTCGCGCCTTTCGTCACGGATCAATCCGACAGCCGGACGGTGGAAGGAACCGAAAGGCCGGCGCGGGCCGCAAACGACAAGCCGGAAGGCACCGTCGTCATCTTCGAAGACATCACGACGCGGGTGGAGCTCGAGACCCGGCTGCAGCTGCGAGAGAAAATGGCGTCTCTAGGACTGCTCGCCGCAGGTGTGGCCCACGAAGTCAATACCCCTCTTACCGGGATCAGCAGCTTCACTCAGATGCTTCAGGACCAAACGTCCGAAAGCGACCCGAAAGCAAAGCTCCTGGACAAGATTGAGCGACAGACCGAGCGCGCCTCCAAAATCGTGAATAACCTGTTGAACTTCGCGCGCCAGGGTCGCTCGAACTTCGTACCGGTGACACTCGACTCGGTGATCCGAGACGTGTTGTCCCTTCTCGAGCATCAGCTCGCGCAAGCACGCATTCAGGTACGGCTCGAGCTCGCGGAGGAGCTGCCCGCGGTCATGGGCGATGAGAACAAGCTCCAGCAGGTGTTTCTCAATCTCATCCTCAACGCGCAAGACGCGATGCCCTCTGGTGGGTGGCTTACTTTGAGGACCTTCGCGGAGGGGGACGATGTGGTCGCCTTCGTCTCCGACACGGGTCAGGGCATCGGAGACGAGGATGTGAAGCGTATCTACGATCCGTTCTTCACGACGAAGCGCGCCGGCTCGAGCGGCACCGGGCTAGGGCTCTCTATCACTTACGGTATCGTCCAAGAACACTCGGGTCACATCAACGTCGAGAGCTTGGTTGGAAAGGGGACCACCTTCTCGGTGCGGTTGGCCAAAGTCCACGAAGAGAAAGCTTCTGACCAGGCGCTCGGTCACGCTCGGCCGAGCCGGTGAATGACGCGCTTGTCGAGCGCCGCCTCCATCACTCGGGAGCGCGTGGTACCACCGAGCCCCTGGAGCCCTTGGAGATCAGGATCGACAAGATCGAAACGCGAGCACTCTCGAGACCATGACGCATAAAGGCACCATCCTCGTCATCGACGACGAAGAGGTCATGCGTGAGATCCTCGAATCGCTGTTGAGCGAGGATGGGTACCGCGTCAAGCTCGCCGCCTCCGCGGAGGAGGGGCTGGCGATCGTGAATCGCGAACCTATCGACCTCGCCATCGTGGACGTCATGCTTCCGGATCAATCCGGGCTGGATCTGCTCGATGCGCTCAAGCGTTCCGATCCCGAACTGGTAGCGGTGATGATCACCGCCTTCGCCTCGGTGGAGACCGCCATCGAAGCGATGAAGCGGGGTGCGTTCGACTACATCACCAAGCCTTTCAAGAACGAGAAAGTCCGCGTGGTCGCGGGGAACGCGCTCAAGCAGCGCCGACTCGTCGACGAGAACACCTCCCTCAAAGCGGCCCTGGTGGACCGGCAGCGCTTCGACGTGCTCGTCGGCAAATCGCAACGCATGCAAGAGGTCTACTCGCTCATTCAGCAAGTCGCGCCGTCCAAGACCACGGTGTTGATTACCGGCGAGAGCGGCACCGGCAAGGAGCTGGTCGCGAAGGCGATCCACAACCATAGCACTCGCAAGACCAAGCCTTTCGTCGCCGTGAACTCGGGCAGCTTGCCGCCCGATCTGCTGGAGAGCAACCTTTTTGGCCATGTCAAAGGAGCGTTCACGGGCGCGGTGAGCCCCAAGAAGGGTTTGTTCGAGATCGCGGATGGAGGGTCGATCTTCCTAGATGAGATCGGCACCGTGCCCCCGGAGACTCAGTCGAAGCTGCTCCGGGTCATCCAGGAGAAAGAGTTCATGAGGCTCGGCGGTGTCGATACCATGAAGGTCGACGTCCGGGTGATCGCAGCCACCAATAGCGATATCAAAGAGCTCGTTGCCGACGGTCTGTTTCGAGAAGACCTGTACTATCGTCTCAACGTGATCAACATTTTCTTGCCTCCCTTGAGACAGCGCCAGGAGGACGTCACCCTCCTCTCTCAACACTTCCTCAAAAAGTACTGTGAAGAGAACGAGCGCGGCGAGTTGCAGCTGTCGTCCGAAGCGAAGCAGTCGCTGCTCGAATATGACTGGCCGGGGAACGTCCGCGAGCTCGAGAATGTCATCGAGCGAGCCGTCGTCCTTGCGGATGGCCCCGTGCTCGGGCGAAACTTGATGCCGGAGCACGTACGGACCGGACCGTCGTTTCGGCTGCCTCAAGTGGTCGTTCCGGACGAGGGTATCTCATTCCGAGATATCATCAACGAGTTCGAGAAGCGGCTCATCGAGTCGAGTCTCGAGACCTCGGGCTGGGTTCAGAAGAAAGCCGCACAGCGTCTCGGTTTGAAGCCCACCACGCTCAATGAGATGATCAAGCGGCACCACATCAGCCTGGAACGAAAAGAGCCCTCGTCTACGCGATGATTCTCTAGACCCCGAAAGCGTGAAGCCGTGACGCCCGCGAAGCCACTGCATCGAGCGAAGTTTTACCTCGGCTGGCTTCTCCTCCTCCTGACCGCATCGGTCCTCGATGCCGACGAGCGGATCGATCGTTTGTCCACCGTCCACAAGGACTGGATTCAAAAAGAAGTCGTCTACATCATCACCGAGCAGGAGCGAGATGTTTTCTTGTCGCTCGAGAGCGTCGACGAGCGAGCGCGGTTCATCGAGGCGTTTTGGCGCAAGCGCGACCCCAACCCGGCGACGCCGGAGAACGAGTTCAAGATCGAGCACTATCGACGGATCGACTACGCGAACACTTATCTCGGGCGGGACACGTTTAGGGAGGGGTGGCAAACCGATCGAGGCAGGTTCTACATCATTCTAGGAGAGCCCCGGGATATCCAACGCTTCGACGGCTACGCGGAGATCGTCGGGTCTCATCTCTGGTTCTATCAGGGCGACCCCCGCATGGGAACG
This sequence comes from Acidobacteriota bacterium, assembly GCA_029263435.1. GTDB lineage: Bacteria > Acidobacteriota > Vicinamibacteria > Marinacidobacterales > SMYC01 > JAJCXL01. Next base: position 4,290 of record JAJCXL010000089.1, read on the forward strand.
CCGTCGTTCTTCTATTTGCTGTTCTTCAAGAAGAACGATTTCGGTGAGTTCCGCTTGTATCATCCGACGATCGACGGACCGCAAGCGCTTCTCACCGGAGATCTAGGCGTGCCCTCCTCGGATAATCGGGCGGCGATCCAAGCGCTCCGGGAAGTCTCGGGGGAGCTCGCGGTGGCGTCCCTGTCCTTCGACACCAGTGAATCGGCGGACATCGTCGGTGGGCGCGCGTCGATCGGAAACGACATCATGATTGCCCGGATCGAAGAGTCTCCCAAACGCGCGATCCGCACCGACTACGCCGATGCCTGGATGCGCTATGGAAACCGGGTCTCGGCCGACTACTCGTTCAACTTCGTTCCATCGCGCAACGATTTCTCCCTGTTGGCGATGCCGTCGGGCGCCTCTCTGGTGCATTTCAGCATCGAGATCGACCCTGAGAATTTTTCGGTCGAGACGGATGACGACAAATCGAAGTTTTACACGACGCTGGACATCAGCATCGAAGCAAGGACCGAAGACGGTGTTTTGGTCGTCGCGACGGACAAGGAAGCGGTCATCGAGATGACGCCGAGTCAGATGAACGAGCTTCAATCGTTGGCCTTTGCCTATCAAGATGATTTCCTGCTCGTGCCCGGGATGCACACGGTCTCGGTCATCCTACGTAACCGAGTCATGCACCAATACACTGTCGCCGAGAAGACCCTCGAGGTCCCGGAGCTTTCGAGCTCCGAGCCTTCGCTCGTCGACGTCATCCTCGCTTTCGACAGCGAAATGCGCGCCCAACCTGCCGCACCAGGAAAGGTCTCGACCTACCAGCTCGGGCGGACGCGCTTTCAGCCGGCGACCGACGGTCTGTTCGTGATTGGAGACACCGTCCACGTCATTACCCAAGCCTATGGCGCCTCGACCGATCATGAGGTGTCGATTGAGCTGCTCGACGCCTCCGGCACGGTCTTGAAGTCGATTCGCGCCGCGGTCGGAGCGGATGGCCTCGTCGTCGACCATCTCAAGCTCGACTCGATGGTCGGCGGCTCCTATGAAGTCGTCGGACGGTTGCTCTCGCCGACAGGACAGCTCCTCTCTTCGAGGCGAACGCCTCTCGTGGTCTCCCCGCGCTCCTCGGCCGCGCGTCCCGGTTTCGTCTACCGACGCGGTCTCAATACGAGTATTCCCGGTCTCGTGGACTTCATGCGGGGAGAGCAGTTTTGGAATCTGGGGATGCTGGATCGAGCGACGCAATCGTTCGAGGCGGCGGTGGGCTCCGGAAACGATCGGCTGGTGCCGGCGCGGTGGAAGCTCGCCAATGCTTATCTCCGTCAGCAGCGCCCGGATGACGCGCTCGCGCTACTTCAACCGCTCGAAGAAGCGTTTGGCGAGCAGTTCGAAGTCATCGCAGGACTAGGCTTCACCAAGTACATGAAGGGCGACTTCTCGGGGGCCGTTTCTTATCTGACCCGTGCGCGTGGGCTCTCGCCTCCGGACGCGATGCTCCTGAACGCATTGGCCGATAGCCACGAGCAGACGGGCGATCCGGAAGCCGCGAGAGAAGCCTATGCCCGCTCTCTCGAGCTCGTCCCCGAACAACCCGCCGTCAAGCAACGACTGGCGTCGTTGGATGGCCGCTAGAATCGCCCAAAGGTACTCTCGTGGTGGCATTCAAGAGCATCCAAAAGATTCGGTTCGACGATGTCGACGGCGCGGGGATCGTCTACTACCCGCAATATTTTCATTTGTGCCACAAAGCGTTCGAGGATTTCTTCGACGATTCGGCTCATGTCTCTTATCCCGAGCTCATCCGCGTTCGGCGGATCGGTTTCCCGACGGTGGCGATCCAAAGCGAGTTCCACGCCCCGCTCGCTTATGGTGATATCGCGGTAGTGGAGCTCACCGTTTTGACGATCGGCAAGACCTCGGTAAAGCTTGGCTATGACATTCGGCGACAGCGAGACGGCCAGCTTTGCTTCAACGCCGATATTACGAACGTGTTGGTTGGGCTCGATGACCTGAGGCCCAGGCCGATCGAAAACGACCTGCGCGACGTCTTCACGAACCTCCTCACCGACTGAAGCGAGTCTCAGCGCTCGAGGCCGCGGGAAGATCTGCTCTTCGGCCGAGCCCGGCGGTTGGCCGCCGAGCTCGGAGAAGAGAAAATCTACTACCCTTGACCCTTACTTGAGTGAGGTCAACGCCGCCTGAGCCATCGCGGCCTGCTGGCTCTCAGGCGCGACTTCTACGACCTTCTCGAAAGCGGCGGCGGCTTGCTCCATGTCGCCGGTATTGAGGTAGGCATAGGCCAGCTTCAAGTGACCGTCGGCCCAGTCCGGCTTGCGCTCGACGGCGACCTGATAGAACTCGATCGCTTTCGCCGCGTTTCCTCGATTGAAGTAAATCTCAGCGACGTTGAAGGGGATGATCTCGTCCTCGGTCTGATCGATCGCTTTTTCGAAATAGGTGATCGCTTCGTCGAAATTCTGTTCCTCGACGAGGATGTTGCCGATCGTGACCAACGCGCCAGTGTGCATGGGCTCGTACTCGAGGACGGTCTCGAACGCTGCCCTCGACTTTTCGAAGTCCTTGGTCATGAAATGCACGTTACCGATGAGTAGATTGACCTGGTAAAGCGTGGGGTCGTCCGCGAGCGTTTGCTCGTAGATGACGAGGGCTTCGTCGTACTTGCCTTCCTCGAACAAGGCGTTGGCCTCGCCCAGGACAGAGGCGCCACCGCCACCCGCCGCGGGGCCGGCGGCCGTGGGCTCCATGGTGATATTCATCTGAGGATTGCGCCCGCGGCCCTTGACCGTCTGTTGATAGGCCTGGGCGGCAAAGCCGTCGGCGGCGAAAGCGAACTCGTAGGTTCCATTTCGAAACCCCATGATCGCCCATTTACCATCGTCGCCACTGACGGCTTCCAGCGTCTTGCCGTCGCCGGTGGCGGTGATTCTGGCACCGACGATGGGGTTTCCCGAGGTGTCGATGGTCGAGCCGGTGACCCTTCCGGTGCCCATCTGGGCAAAGGCGGTGGTGCTCGCGAGGGCGAGCCCGATGAGCAGTGTCAAGCTTCGGTTAGCCATGAGAATTCTCCACGATTTCGAATCGCCACGAGGTAGGAGTGGCGAGAAAGTGTATGCACCATTATAGACCAGGGGGGCGAGGAAGCGCGGAATCTGGCATTTTAGCGGGGCTCTCGGCGCGCTTTGACCCCCATCGTTTTGCTATGCTAGCGTCACGTCATGGCATCGAAACGGGGAGCGGCCGAGCTCGAGGGGCAAATTCGGGAATTCAGCTTGCTCGAGATCGTGCAGTTCTTGAGCGGGTCGCGAAAAACCGGAATCCTTCACATGCGCGCGTCGGAGGGCGACCCCGGAGCCATTTTCTTCGCGGAGGGCACCATCGTTCACGCGACCGTGGGGCCGATTTCGGGCGAGGAAGCGTTTTACGCGCTCATGCAGTGGCGAGAAGGCCATTTTAGCTTCGAGCCCGACCAGCTCACCGATGAGAGGACTGTCCGCCAAGGCAGCACGAATCTATTGCTCGAGGGCGCGCGGCGCGAGGACGAGTGGGCCGTATTATCGGAGCACATTCCGAGCGTTGACTTGATCCCCGAGTTCTTGCTCCCGACCGACGGTGAGACCGGCAAGCAGATCACCCTCAACACGAGTGAGTGGGTCGTCTTGTCCAAGATCGACGGTGAGCGCAGCGTGAAGGAAGTGGCCGCGGCCGCATCGCTGTCCGAGTTTCACACGTGTCGTCTCATATATCCTCTCATCGTGAACAATCTGATTCGCCTGCGAAAGCCGTAACGGCTGAGTACCCCGACCGACGACGACCCATTCGATGGCAGCCCCTGCGAACGACCTATTTCTCAAAGCCTGCCGCGGCGAAGCCGTGGCTCACACTCCCGTGTGGTTCATGCGTCAAGCCGGCCGCTACATGGAGGAGTATCAGGCGATCCGAAAAAGCCACACCTTGCTCGAGATTTGTCGAACCCCCGAGCTCGCGGTGCAGGTCACGCTCCAGCCCGTCGACAAACATGCGGTGGACGCGGCCATCTTGTTCTCGGATTTGCTGGTACCGCTGGAGCCATTGGGTATTCACGTCGAGTTCGTGAAGGGCGAAGGGCCTCGGATAGATAATCCCATTCGCACGGAAGCCGACATCGACGCGCTCCGCCCCGTCGATCCGCACGAGTCGCTCGGGTTTACCCTCGAGACGATCCGATTGTTGAGAGGCGAGCTGCGGGTGCCGCTCATCGGCTTCGCGGGAGCGCCGTTCACCCTCGCTTCCTATGCGATCGAAGGCGGTCCTTCGAAAGACTTCGCGCGGACGAAGGCGCTGATGTTCGACCACCCGAAAGCGTGGCATCGGTTGGCGGGGACGCTCGCGACGTGCGTCGAAGATTATTTACTCGCTCAAGTGGAGGCCGGCGCCCAGGCCGTGCAGCTATTCGACTCCTGGGTTGGAGCGCTCTCGCCGAGCGACTATCGCGAGCTCGTTGCGCCGCACACGCAACGGATTCTAAGGCGCTTGGGCGAGACCGGTGTGCCGCGCATCCACTTCGGCACTAATACCACGGGACTATTGCAAGAGATGAAAAAGGATGCCGACGTCGTCGGGCTGGACTGGCGAGTGGATCTCGACACCCAATGGGACGCGCTCGGGCCATCGGTCGCCGTTCAAGGTAACCTCGACCCGTTGGCTCTCATGGCCTCGCGCGAGGTGTTGAGCGCGAAGGCCGACGACATCCTTCGCCGTGCGGCCGGCCGTCGCGGTCATATCTTCAATTTGGGCCACGGGATCCTACCGCAGACTCCGGTCGACAACGTGTCTTTTCTCGTCGAGCATATCCACCGAGCTACGAGCTCGGGCTGATTGGAGAGCGCGAGCTCGGGCTGATGCGAGAGACCGGGGTCGTCATCGCGGGCGGAGGGATATCCGGCCTGACGACCGCCTACGAGCTGTCGAAAAAAGGCGTCGACTTCGTGCTCGTCGAGAAGACGGGCCGGCTCGGCGGGCTCGTCGGAACCGACCGCGTCGACGGATTCATCTTGGATCACGGGCCGGACGCGTTTCTGACTCAAAAACCCGAAGCGCTCTCATTGGCCGCTGAGCTCGGGCTCACGCCACGGGTCGTGCCGACGAATCTCGCTCGCCGTAGCGTCTATGTCCTTTGGCGCGGCGAGCTGCGAAAGCTCCCCGAGGGCATGCGTCTGACGGTGCCGACGCTCGTCGGCCCACTCCTTCGCTCGCCGCTATTCTCGCTTCGTGGAAAGCTCCGGCTGCTCGCGGAGCGCTTCGTCCCTCGCCGGTCGGCCGATGTCGAAGAGGAATCCATCGCCACGTTCATCCGGCGGCGCTTTGGAGCGGAGGCCTTGGAGCGTGTCGGCGAGCCTCTGCTCGCCGGGATTCATTGCGGCGATCCAAGCGAGCTCTCGATGGACGCGCTGTTTCCCCGGTTGGTGGCGCTCGAGACCCGTTTCGGAAGTCTCTCAGGAGCGATGACGCGAGCTTTCGGGGATGGTGACGCGGCTGCTTTCGCTTCGTTCGACACGGGTATCGGGGCTCTCGTCGATGCGCTCACGCAAGCGCTACCTCGGGAACAGCTAATCGTAGGCGAGCCCGTCGAGGCGGTCGCTCACGAGGGGGAGGGCTTCGTCACGCATCTTGCCGGAGGCGAGCGTATTCGTTCGCGCGCGCTCGTCGTGGCGCTTCCGCTCCGAGCGGCGGAGACGCTCGTCGCCCCGTCCTTTCCGTCAGTGGCCGAGGCCGTATCTCTCATCCCCACCGCGTCGACGGCCGTCGTCTTTCACGCGTTCGACGAAGGAGCGGTCCGTCACGCGCTCGACGGCTATGGGTTCGTCGTACCGGAGACCGAGCCCAGTCGTCTTCTTGCGGGGACGTTCGTTTCCACGAAGTTTCCGGGTCGCGCGCCCCCGGGAAAGGTCCTGCTTCGTTCTTTTCTCGGGGGCGCGCGCGACCCGGACGCGTTGAGTCTCGACGAGGACGCGCTCATCGAGCTGTCTTTGCGAGAGCTCGACAAGGTCTTGGGCTTTCACGGCCCTCCGCTCTTCTCGAAGCTGCGGCGCTGGATCGACCGAACGCCGCAAGTGCGTCTCGGCCATGGAAAGGTGCTGGCGGCACTCCAGAGAGCCCGACGAGACCACCCGGGCCTCTACTTGCTGGGGAACGGACTCGCAAGCGTCGGTATTCCGGATTGTATCGGAGAGGCGCGAAAAGTCGCCTCCGCGATCCGCGTCGCCGCTGGAGAGGGAGACTAGAAAGGAAGGTTTGGCTGGGAAGCAGGGATTCGAACCCCGATTCCACGGTCCAGAGCCGTGTGTCCTACCGTTGAACGACTTCCCAGTAAGACGATTTCAAGAGACTACCCGTCCTCGTCTTTTTTGTCAAAATTTCCGGACCCGAAGTTTGGCGGAGAGGGAGGGATTCGAACCCTCGACACAGGCTCATCACCCATGTAACTGCTTAGCAGGCAGCCCTGATCAGCCACTCCAGCACCTCTCCGCTCGAGTTTTCGGGCCCGCGGAGCCCATCATAATACAATGTGCGCCTACCGAGCGTCAAAGCGTGATTTAAATGAATGAGCTACTGCCACAACTGAGAACCGATATCGACGCCATGCCGTCACCTGTCGCCGAGCAGCCGGGCCTCTTGCTGCGGGATCCGTTTCGATTCACCGAAGACGTCCTCGTGATCCCGCCTTTGTGGGTGGCGATGCTTCAGTGCCTCGACGGCGAGCACCATCTGCGCGACGCCCAGGAGGTGATGTCTCGCCGTCTCGAGGGTGAGATCGTACCGGCCGATACGATCCGGGGCTTCGTGTCGGCTTTGACCGAGGCGGGCTACGTCATGGGAGAGGCGCTCGAGAGCCGCAAAGCGAGCGTGACACAAGCCTTTCGAAGCCAGCCGCTGCGGCAAGCGAGCCATGCCGGTGCGGCTTATCCCGGTGACCGGGATGCGTTGGAGAAGGAGTTTTCGAGCGCTCTGGGACCGGACGCCCCCTCCGCTTCGTGGCCGAAGGCTATCGCCGCTCCGCACGTGTCGCCTCATGGCGGCTACCCGTCCTACCGCGCCGGCTACGATCTTCCGCCCCTGACGGAAGACAAGACGTTCGTCATTCTCGGCACCTCGCATTACGGAGAGCCGGAGCGTTTCGGCGTCACGGCCAAAGCCTTCGAGACCCCGTTGGGTACGGTCCCCGTGGATGAGGCGGCGCTGTCGATGTTCGCGGCGCACGCGGGAGATGCTTTGATCGACGAGGACTACTGTCACCGGGTCGAACACTCGATCGAGTTCCAAGTGATCTGCCTGCAATATCGCCTGAAGCGCCCGTTTCGTATTCTTCCTCTGTTGTGCGGCCCCTTCGCGGACAGCGTGATGAATGGACGAGCGCCGGAGGCGGTCGAGTCGAACCGCCGGGCCTTCGACGCTCTTTCGGAGCTTTCAGCCGCGCGCGACGATCTCGTTTGGGTTCTCGGCGTCGATATGTCGCATATCGGGACGCGCTATGGCGATCGGGAAGCGGTTCGCGCCTACGAAGGGAAGATGCAAGCGGTGCAAGAGCAAGATGCGGCCCGGCTCCAATACGTCTGTGACGGTGATGCCTCGGGCCTTTTTGAGCTCACGCATCCCCAAGGCGATCCTTTGCGATGGTGTGGCTACGCTCCGCTCTATACTTTCTTGCGCGCGGTATCCGCGGTGGCGGATCTCCGAGGCGAGGTGTTGAGCTACGAACAATGGAACATCGATGAGAGGTCCGTGGTCAGCTTTGCGGCGATGCATTTTCACGGCGCGTCGGGTTGAACTTGCGGCAGCCCGGCCGTCCTTGATAACGATGCATACCGGGGTCGAAACGCGCTATGCTTTCGACCTCGAAACCGGGCGCGGCGCGGGTGCCTCGCCACAATCCATGAAATAGGAGTCACACATGACACTGCGTCTAGGCGATACTGCCCCCGATTTTGAAGCGCAAACGACTGAAGGGCCGGTCAGCTTCCATAAGTGGATAGGCGATGGTTGGGCCATCTTGTTCTCACATCCCAAAGACTTCACTCCGGTCTGCACCACGGAGCTCGGTGCGGTCGCGAAGCTCAAGGGCGAGCTCGACAAGAGAAAAGTAAAGGCTATCGGCCTGAGCGTCGACAAGCTCTCCGACCACGAGGCGTGGTCCAAAGACATCGAGGAAACTCAAGGCGCGGCCTTGAACTATCCGCTCATCGACGACTCCTCCCGGAAGGTTTCCGGCCTGTACGACATGATCCATCCGAACGCCGACGAGACGTTCACGGTGCGCTCGGTCTTCGTCATCGGTCCCGACAAGAAAATCAAGCTGACGATTACCTATCCAGCGAGCACCGGGCGCAATTTCGACGAGATCCTCCGGGTCATCGACTCCCTCCAGCTCACCGCCGACTATCAGGTGGCGACCCCGGTCAACTGGAAGGACGGCGAGGATGTCATCATCGTTCCCACGGTGAGTGACGAGGCGGCGAAAGAGAAGTTTCCCAAGGGTTTCAAGACCATCAAGCCCTACCTTCGCGTGACGCCTCAGCCGAACCGCAATTAGCATTTTCGATTGAGGGTGGCTCTCGGGCCCGGATATACCCGCCCGAGGGCCACTTCCGCATTTCTGGTCGCCCAGGCCTATCGGTTGTCAACGTGGGTGATTTTCCCCTACAATCTGCGCACTTGGCCCCAGCGGGCCGGACGACATCTTCCATCGACGTCTCGAATCATCCGAGCTCGATTCCTATCAGAACCAGAGGAGATCCTGACATGACGAATTTCTACGACAGTACCAAGGGCAAAAGCGCCCCGTTCATGGTGCTCGCGAGCATCGCGGCACTTTCCCTCGTCACCGCATGCGGTGGAGGCGGCGAGCAAGCGGAGCCGGAACCCATGGAAGAGGCAGCGGTAGCGGAGCCCATGGCCGAGAGCTCTTCGGGTCCCAGAGTGTTCTTCGTCACTCCGGAAGA
>JAJCXL010000090.1 GCA_029263435.1 Acidobacteriota bacterium
CGGCTACGAGGGTCGCCGCGGCGAGCAGGAGACATAGTGTGCCGGCGGCAAGAAGTTTCCACGGATAGCCGATACCGGCCCAGTTGGCCGCCACGATGGAAATGACTCCAATCCCTATCGTGAGAGCGCCGAGGCCGGACATTCCCTGCAGCAAGAGTGGCTTCGAATGACCTTTCTCGAACGCCTGGATCCGCTCGGCGGTCTCCCGATCGATGACCGCGGCCTGTTGCCATTGTCGAAGCTTCCTGGAAAGCATCATGGTGATCGGTTTAGCAAGGCCCGTGCCAATCGCCTCATCGCCGATCTTCTAGGGAAGACTCTCTCCTCATACGGGAAAGTTGTCTCGGTGCTGCCTGTCGCATCGGGCGCCTGCCCCTTTCGGGCTGCAGGCCCGGTCAATCGTTCGCGACGAGACGCTCGATGCTCGCGCCGAGCGCCTCGAGCTTCTCCTCGATGTGCTCGTAGCCGCGATCCAAGTGGTAAATACGGTCAATCGTGGTTCGCCCGGTCGCCACCAACCCGGCGAGCACCAGGCTGGCGCTGGCTCTGAGATCGGTCGCCATCACCTCCGCGCCGGTCAAAGCGCTCGGACCATAGACGAGGGCGCGACTACCGTCGAGCTCGATCGATGCTCCCATCCGCCCGAGCTCGGCGACGTGCATGAAGCGGTTCTCGAAGATGGTCTCGTGGACCTTGCTCGTCCCCACCGCTTGAGTCAGCAGCACCATGAGCTGCGCCTGCATATCCGTGGCGAGACCCGGGTAAGGTGCGGTCTCGATGTCGACGCATTCGATCGGGCGTGTTCCGCCACGGACGATGAGGCTCTGCGGTAGGCTTACCACCTCGGTGCCGGTCTTTCTCAGAATATCGATCAACGGCTCCAGGTGCTCGGGACGGCAGTGGTCGATCTCGATCTCGTCACCGACGAGCGCTCCCGCGACGGCGTAAGTGGCGGTCTCGATCCGGTCGGCCACAATCTCATGGTGGGCGCCGGTCAACCGTTCGACTCCATGGATGCGTATGCGCGATGTTCCTGCCCCTTCGATGTGGGCTCCCATGGACGTGAGAAGGGCCGCGAGATCTACGATCTCCGGCTCTCGGGCGCAGTTGTCGAGGACGGTCTCGCCTCGTGCGAGGCAGGCCGCCATCATCACGTTCTCGGTGCCGCCCACGGTCTGACGGCCGAAGCGTATCGACGCGCCCTTCAGGCCATCCGTCTCTGCATTCACGAACCCGTGCGCGAGCTCTATCTTTGCGCCGAGCTGCTCGAGCGCGCGAATGTGCTGGTCAATCGGCCGAGCTCCAATGGCGCACCCGCCGGGAAGAGAAACTCGCGCCCGGCCGTAGCGCGCCAGCAACGGACCCAGCACGAGAACCGAGGCCCGCATCGTCTTCACGAGCTTGTAGGGCGCTTCGTGAGACTTGAGGGACGCGCCGCTCAAAGTGACGTCGGACAGGGAATGTTGTGACACGCTCGCGCCGAGGTGAAGCAAGAGCCGTCGCATCGTCCCGACGTCCCACACGTCCGGCATACCGTCCAAGGTCAAGGACTCGTCGGTCAAAAGCGATGCTGCCATCGCGGGTAGCGCGGCGTTTTTGGCGCCGCCGATGGTGACGCGACCCTTCAGTCGCCGGCCGCCTTCGATTCTGAGCTTGTCCACGCGTGCTCAGCTCTTTTCAGCGAGCATGACGCGGGGGATCGCCTGTAGGTCGGCGATAATCCGGATGTTCACGAAGCCTGCCTCGGTAGCGATGCGCTCGACCGCCTCCGCTTGGCCGATGCCGAGCTCCATGAACAAGGAGCCTCCGGCTCGCAATACCGAGAACGCTTGCGGGACGAGGCGGCGGATGAGGTCGAGACCGTCGGCGCCCCCGGAAAGTGCCTCCCGCGGCTCGTGGTCAGAGACCTCGGGCTCGAGAGATGCGAAATCCGCATCAGCGATGTAGGGCGGATTGCTCACGACGGCATGGACCTCGCGCGTTTCGATCCCGTCGAGCAGATTGCCCTCACGCGTTTCCACTCGGTCCGCGACGCCATGCCGAACGGCGTTATCCCGCGCAATCGCGAGAGCAGCGGGCGATTGGTCGATCGCTGTGATCCGCGCGCTCGGGAGCGTCAGGGCGAGTGCGACCGCGAGACAGCCGCTCCCGGTGCCCACGTCGATGATGGAAGGGTCGGTGATGTCTCGCAGAGCCAGACTCGCTTGCTCGACGATGGCCTCGGTCTCGGGTCGCGGAATGAGAACGGCGGGAGTGACGTGGAAGTCGAAGCCGTAGAACTCCTGTTGACCAGTAAGGTATTGGAGCGGGACTCGGCTGCGCCGTCGCTCGACGAGTTGAAAAAAGTGTCCCAGTGATTCCGCTGCGACGCTGTCGCCCATCCGCGCGAGTAAATGTTCGCGAGTCCACCCGAGCGCGTGCCGGAGAAGAAGCTCAGCTTGAAACCTTGGCTCCTCGATGCCGGCAGCCGCGAGATCCTTCGTCCCACGCTCGAGGAGGCGTCCCGCGCTCGGGGTTCCGCCCGTGGTCACGTCTGAACCGGATCCGGTTCTTTCAGCTTCTCGGTTTGATAGTGAGTGATGATAGCTTCGATGAGCTCGGTGAGGTCGCCGTTGAGAATGGAACCGAGCTGATGAAGGGTGAGATGGATGCGATGATCCGTGACCCGGTTATCTCGGAAATTATAGGTACGGATCTTCTCACTACGATCGCCGGAGCCGATCTGGCCTTTGCGCTCCGACGCGATTTGCTGTTGTTGTTCCCTGCGCGCGAGATCGTAAAGGCGGGAGCGAAGCACTCGCATCGCCTTGGCCTTGTTCTTGATTTGTGATTTTTCGTCTTGACACGTCACGACCAGGCCGGTCGGTTCGTGCGTCAGACGAATGGCGGAATAAGTGGTGTTGACGCTTTGGCCCCCTGGGCCGGAGGAGCAAAAGGTGTCCACCCGGATGACTTTCGGGTCGATGTCGATCTCGACTTCGTCAGCCTCGGGGAGCACGGCGACCGTGACCGCGGATGTATGGATACGTCCAGAGGCCTCGGTGGCGGGCACTCGTTGAACTCGGTGGACACCGCTCTCGAACTTGAGCTTGCTAAAGGCGCCGCGTCCTTCGATGAGTGCTACGACTTCTTTGATGCCGCCGATGCCGGTGTCGTTCACGCTCATGACTTGAACCTTCCAGCCTTGTTGCTCCGCGTAGAGGGAGTACATCCGGAAGATCTCTTGGGCGAAGAGTGCCGCTTCTTCTCCGCCCGTGCCGGCTCGAATCTCGATCAGCACGTTGCGCTCATCGTTCGGATCTTTCGGGAGCAGTTGCAGCCGGACTGCTCCCGTCAGGCGAGCGAGCTCAGTTTCGAGCCGGTCGATCTCTTCCTGGGCGAGCGTTTTGAGCTCGCTCTCCTCCGCCTCGGCGAGCATCTGACGAGTTTCTTCGAGCTGGGTCTTGGTGCTCTTGAACTCGCGGTACTGCTCGACGACCGGCTCGAGCTCGGCCCGCGCTTTCGCGAGGGAATGGATGCGGCTCGGGTCGGAAGTGACCTCGGGGTTTCCGAGCTCCGCGGTTACTTCATCGAAGCGTTTTTCGACCGCGTCGAGCTTTTGCTCCAGGTTAGACATGCCGTGCTCTGATGCACCGTTAGCTCGTTGCCGCTACCTTTTTGGGCTTTCGACCGGCATTCTCACCGTATTTTTGCTTGAAGCGCTCCACCCTGCCGGCGGAGTCGACGAGCTTTTGTTTACCGGTAAAGAAAGGATGACACTTCGAGCAAATCTCGACCACGATCTCACTGCCTTTGGTCGAGCGTGTCGTATAGGCTTCGCCGCACGCACAGCGCACGTGGACGTCCTCGTATTTCGGATGTAATTCGGCCTTCATGACCTGAAATCTCCCTCTTGAGTCAAAAAGAATCACCCATTATAGCGCAACGCTCAAACGCACGGCCCCTCAACCCTGTTGGGACATCGAGCCCAGGAACTCGGCATTGCTGTTGGTCTTGCCCATCTGGTCGAGCAAGAGCTCCATCGCTTCCACCGGCGATAGGGGAGAGAGCACTTTGCGGAGGATCCAGACCCGGGTGAGCTCGTCTTGAGCGAGGAGGAGCTCTTCCTTCCGGGTCCCGCTCTTGTTGATATCGACCGACGGAAAGACGCGCTTGTCGACGAGCTTGCGGTCCAGATGGATCTCCATGTTGCCGGTGCCTTTGAACTCTTCGAAGATCACATCATCCATACGACTGCCCGTCTCGATGAGGGCGGTTGCCATGATCGTGAGCGATCCACCTTCCTCGATGTTGCGAGCGGCTCCGAAGAAACGCTTCGGCCGCTGCAAGGCGTTGCTGTCGACGCCTCCCGAGAGGACTTTGCCGGACGGCGGAACGACCGTGTTGTAGGCGCGCGCCAGACGGGTGATGGAGTCGAGCAGGATAACGACATCCCGCTTGTGCTCGACGAGGCGTTTGGCTTTCTCGATGACCATCTCAGCCACCTGAGTGTGTCTCTGGGCGGCTTCGTCGAACGTGGAGCTGATCACTTCACCGTGCACCGAGCGCTGCATATCGGTTACTTCTTCGGGTCGTTCATCGATGAGCAGCACGATGAGCACGACCTCCGGATGATTGGCCGTGATGCTGTTCGCGATGTTTTGGAGCAACATCGTTTTACCGGTCCGTGGCGCCGCGACGATGAGGCCTCGTTGCCCCTTGCCGATAGGAGTCATGAGGTCCATGACCCGAGCGGAGAGGTTGTCCTTCGTCGTCTCGAGGCCGATCCGATCCTGCGGGTAGAGCGGAGTCAGGTTGTCGAAGAGTATCCGCTCACGCGACGCTTCCGGAGGCTCGAAGTTGACGGCCTCGACTTTGATGAGAGCGAAATAACGTTCCCCCTCTTTGGGCGGACGGATCTGACCGGAAATGGTGTCCCCGGTGCGGAGATCGAACTTGCGGATCTGGGACGGCGAGACATAGATGTCGTCCGGACCCGGCAGGTAGTTATATTCCGGGGCACGGAGAAAGCCGAACCCGTCCGGCAGACATTCGAGGACGCCTTCGGAGAAGATGAGCCCGCTTCTCTCCGTCTGCGCTTGGAGAATCTTGAAAATAAGCTCCTGCTTGCGCATGCCGGTCGCGCCCGCGACGCCGAGATCCTTGGCTACCTTCGCGAGTCCGGAGATGTTCATCTCCTTGAGCTCCGCGATATTCAGCGCCTTTTGCTTGTCGTCGTTGTCGCTCCGGCCGCCTCGATCCGTCCGGTCAGGCTTCGCGCCACGCTCGGACTTCTCCCGTTTTTTAGCCCGCTCCGGCCGGTCCGGCCTCTCCGCCTGGTCCGATTTGACCGACTTGTCGGAATTCTCGGACTTCTCCGGTCTTTGAGTCCGCTCTGGCCTGTCCGCCTTGTCTGCCTTCACTGGCTCGACGGAGCTCTCGGACGTCTCCGGCTCGTGAGCCTGCTCCGCTTTGTCAGCCTTGACCGACTCGTCAGAAATCTCGGGCTTGTCGAGCTGTTCGGGCGTGTCAGCTACTTCTTCGGTGCTCGTCTCGACGCGCGACTGTGTGTCTCGATCACCTTCCATAACTCTTTCCTTCCTTCATTCGTGACCGCGGAGAAGGTGATGAACGAAACCTCTTCCGTGGGGCCATAAACGCTTTGAAGCTTGCGACGCTGCACCTGCGCGCGATTGTTGGACAACTTGTCCGCTTTGGTGGCGATGATGGCGTGCGGGACCTTTGCTTCGACGAGCAGGTCGCGCACCCGAATATCGCTCTCCATCGGCTCGCGACGGATGTCGACGAGCAACAGAGCCAGGCAGAGCGGTGGACGCTCGAACAAATAGCTCGTAACGAGAGCTTCCCAGTGCTCGCGGACCGAGCGCGGCGCTTTCGCGAAGCCATAACCGGGCAAATCGACCAAGACCATGTCGCCGGTTCGCCGAAAAAAATTGACGAGCTGGGTGCGCCCCGGCGTCTTCGACACGAATGCCATCCGCTTGACGCCCACGAGTTGGTTCAACAGAGTCGACTTGCCGACGTTGGATCGGCCGACAAAGGCTATCTCGGGCTCGGAGGCTTTGGGGAAGTCGCCTGGCTGAGCGGCGCTCTTGACGAATTCGAAAGGGAGTGAATTCTTCATCACGCATCCGCGTCGCTGTTCCTCTGAGGCAAACGAACGATAAGGTCAGTGTTTCCTTTGACTGGGCCGATCCGAGCGATCGGCCAACTCTCTAATGGGCTATCGATTCGCCGACGGCGGTTCCGGCGTCGTCTCCTTCGGTCATCGCGGTGTCGAGCTCGGCCGGTTCCGGTCTCGGCTTTGGCAGAGGCTTGGTCAACGCAATCTCGAACACTTCGTCAACGGAAGCCACCAAGTGAATGGTGAGCTTACTTCGCACGTCGTCGGGAAGCTCGGTCAAATCTTTCTCGTTGTCGGCCGGCACGATGATGGTGGCAATGCCGGCGCGATGCGCTGCGAGGATTTTCTCTTTGAGCCCACCCACCGGAAGCACTTTCCCGCGCAGAGTGATCTCGCCGCTCATCGCGATATCGGAGTAGACCGGTACTCCGGACAAGGCGGACAGCAACGCGGTCGCGAGGGTGATTCCCGCCGAGGGTCCGTCCTTGGGAATAGCGCCCTCGGGCACATGAAGATGAATATCGCGTTTCTTATGGAAGTCGGAGGACAACCCGTAGCGAGCCGCCCGCGAGCGGATGACCGAGAGCGCCGTTCGTGCCGATTCCTGCATGACATCGCCCAGTTTTCCGGTCAGCGTGAGGTCGCCTTTGCCCGGCATGAGCGTCGCTTCGGTCACGAGCAATTCGCCACCGACCTCGGTCCATGCGAGGCCGGTCGCGATGCCGACTTCCGCTTGGCCTTCCCTGACCCGGGCCTTGTACTTGAAAACGCCGAGCAGCTCTTCCACTGCAGCGGCGTCGATCGCGATCCTCTGGTTCTGAGGGTCTTTCGGGGCTTTAACGATCCGTCGCGCTATCTTGCGAAACACCGACGCGATCTCGCGCTCGAGCGAGCGCACCCCCGCTTCCCGGGTATAGCTACGAATGATGGTTCGCAGCGCCTCGTCATCGATGGTGACGTTTCGTTTCTTCAGTCCGTTCGACACCGTTTGTTTGGCTACGAGAAAACGTCTCGCGATCTCGAGCTTCTCCTCTTCGGTGTAGCCGGCGAGGCGAATGACCTCGAGGCGATCCATCAACGCTTGCGGCATGTTCTGGAGCGCGTTCGCGGTGGCGATGAACATGACGTTCGACAAGTCGTATTCCACGTCGAGGTAGTGGTCTTGAAACGAGTGGTTTTGCTCCGGATCTAGGACCTCGAGCAACGCGGACGCCGGGTCGCCGCGAAAGTCAGCGCTCATCTTGTCGACTTCATCGAGCAACACGAGTGGGTTGACGGTGCCCGCCTTTTTCATCATTTGGACGAGCTGGCCGGGGAAGGCTCCGATATAGGTGCGTCGGTGGCCTCGGATCTCGGATTCGTCTCTGACCCCGCCTAACGAGAGCCGGACGAACTTGCGGTTGGTCGCGCGGGCCACGGAACGAGCGAGTGACGTCTTTCCCACGCCAGGAGGCCCCACGAGGCACAAGATGGGGCCGCGCTGCTTCTTGACGAGCTTGCGGACCGCCAAGAACTCGACGATCCGGTCCTTGACTTTCTCGAGTCCGTAATGGTCCTCGTCGAGAATTCTTTCCGCTCGAGTGATATCTCGGTTCTCTCGACTCTTCTTGAACCACGGGACGGCGACGAGCCAATCCAGGTAGTTGCGAGAGACGGTGGCCTCCGCCGACATCGGCGGCATGGATTCGAGGCGCTTGAGCTCGGCGACAGCTTTGTCCTGAGCTTCATCCGGCATTCTCGCTTCGACGATCTTGGTGCGAAGCTCGTCGACTTCGTTCCCTTTGTCGTCTTTCTTGCCGAGCTCTTTTTGGATCGCCTTCATCTTCTCGTTGAGGTAGTACTCCTTTTGAGCCCGCTCCATTTGCTTGCGCACTCGGCCTTGGATGCGTCTGTCGACTTGAAGCTTGTCGACCTCGAGCTCGAGCAGCGCCGCCACTCGCGCCAAACGCTCCATCGGATTCCAAACCTCGAGCAAGTTCTGCTTCTCGTCGACGGTCATGTCGAGATGGGCGGCGATCGTATCGGACAGCTTCGCCGGGTCATCTATCGCGACCGCTTGGTTCTTCACTTCGCTCTGGAGATTATTCGCGAGCTTCACATATTGCTCGAAGAGCGACACGGCCTTGCTCATCAGGTCTTCGGCTTCAGACGGAAGCTCGGCCGGGTTTTTCACCGTCTTTACGACGACGCTGAAAAAACCTTCTTCCTCGCGGCACTCGATGGAACGTCCGCGGTCGACGCCCTCTACGATGACTTTGATATTGCCGTCGGGTAGCTTGAGGGATTGCAGAATGTTGGAAACGGTACCTACGGTATAGATATCGGAGGCTCCGGGGTCGTCGTTGGTAGCGTCGTGTTGGGCGGCGAGAAAAATCCGCCGATCATGTTTGAGTGCGTGGTCGAGTGCTCGCACCGATGAAGGGCGCCCGATGACGAAAGGCATCATCATGTGAGGAAAAACGACGACGTCTCTCAACGGAACCATCGGGAGCGTTTCGTAGACTTCGGTGCGATCCTGGCTTTTGGCTCCGAACATAATCTTTTGTTGACTCGTTTGCGGTAGGTCTTCGTTTTCGATCCGAGCGGTCGGATCGCAATTTCGAATCTAAGCTGGGGATTGTCGAATCGCCGAGGCGGCGACCGTTGAAATATTCTATTCGTCGTTCGAGAAAATCGTGAGAGCTTGAGAGCGAGAGCTCTCGCGCTTGTTACGTTTGTCTAGTCCGACCCCTCGTGTCTAGCCGGCTTTCTCAATCAACGTCACTGGTTTTTCGCGGTCCTCCACGACCTCCTTGGTGACGACGACTTCTTTGACCTTCTTTTGAGAGGGAAGATTATACATCAGGTCGAGCATGAGGTCTTCGATGATCATGCGCAGGCCGCGTGCTCCGATCTTGCGCTCGACGGCCTGGTCGGCGATGGCGACCAATGCGTCATCCGTGAAGCGAAGCTTCACGTTCTCATATTCGAACAGACGCTGGTATTGCTTGATGATGGCGTTGCGGGGCTCGCTCATGATGCGGATGAGCGCTTCTTGTCCGAGCTCGTGCAGGGTACCGATGACCGGTAGTCTCCCCACGAATTCCGGGATGAGTCCGTACTTGATCAAATCTGTCGGCTGCACCTGGCCGAACGGATGGCCTTTTTCGATGGTCTTCACGGGCTTCTTGTCGACCTCTACTCGAAAGCCCAGGTTTTTCTTGCCCGCGCGCCGCTCGATGATCTTGTCGAGGCCGACGAAGGCGCCGCCCGCAATGAAGAGGATGTTGGTCGTGTCGATCTGATAGAACTCTTGGTGCGGGTGCTTGCGGCCACCTTGCGGCGGGACGTTGGCGACCGTGCCCTCGAGAATCTTCAACAGAGCCTGCTGCACTCCCTCGCCGGAGACATCGCGTGTGATGGACGGATTCTCGTCTTTGCGACAGATCTTGTCGATCTCGTCGATATAGATGATGCCTTCCTGGCACTTCTCGATATCGCCCTGGGCGGACTGAAGGAGCTTGAGGATGATGTTCTCTACATCTTCACCGACATAGCCCGCTTCCGTCAGGGTGGTGGCGTCTACGATCGTGAACGGCACCGAGAGGAGCTTCGCGAGCGTTTGTGCGAGCAGGGTCTTGCCCGTGCCCGTCGCGCCGATGAGCAAGATGTTGCTCTTGGTGAGCTCCACATCCTGGCGTCCCTTGGACTTCATGATATTGACGCGCTTGTAGTGGTTATAGACCGCGACCGCGAGACGTTTCTTCGCGTCCTCTTGCCCTACGACATACTCGTCGAGAAATTGTTTGATCTCGACCGGGGTAGGAAGATTCGAGCGTTGAGAGCGATTCTCGAATCGGTGATCGTCCGCGATGATGTCATTGCAGACTTCCACGCACTCGTCGCAAATGAAGACCGTCGGGCCCGCGATGAGCTTGCGGACATCGCTCTGGTCTTTATTACAGAAAGAGCAACGGAGAACTTCTGGGTCGCCGTTCTTCTTCGTGGGCACGCTTGTCTTTCCTTATGAGGCCCGATACGCGTTCAATAGCCCCTGATGGCGTTTGTGATTCCTGTTGGGTTCTCTCGATTCGGCGCGATCTTCAAGAGCGTTTATCGATGACTTGGTCGATGATCCCGTAGTCTTGGGCCACGGCGGCCGTCATGATGAAGTCCCGCTCTACGTCTTGTTCGATCTTGGCGATTTCCTGGCCCGAGTGACTGGCGAGGATCTCGTTCAGTCGTTGGCGGGTGCGCAGGATTTCTTTCGCCTGGATATTGATGTCCGTCGCTTGGCCTTGGGCCCCGCCGGACGGCTGATGGATGATGACTCGAGAATTCGGCAACGCGAAGCGTTTTCCGGGCGTTCCGGCGGCGAGCAAGACCGCGGCCATGCTCGCGGCTTGGCCGATGCAATAGGTCGTCACGTCGGGCCGAATGAACTGAAACGTGTCGTAAATCGCGAGTCCGGCCGTCACGGAGCCTCCGGGGCTGTTGATGTAGATCGAGATCTCTTTTTCAGGATCTTCGGCCTCTAGGAACAACAGCTGAGCGACGACGAGGTTGGCGACATAGTCGTCGATCGGGGTTCCGATGAAAATAATGTTGTCTTTGAGTAAGCGCGAGTAAATGTCGAAGAAGCGCTCACCCCGGTTGGTCTGTTCGACCACCACTGGGACCTGCATGTAAGTTCAACCCCTATTTAAGTTTAGCATGAAGCTTGATGAAGTCAACCGCCAACTCACGGCGGAGCCTGCTGCGAATACGCTCGAGCGTTCCCTCTTTCATCATCTGAGCTCGAATCGCTTCCACACTCTTTTCGAGCGCCTCTGCGGCACGTGAAATCTCCGCGGTGAGCGCCTCCTCGGTCTCTTCTAGGTTCTCCTGCTCCACGATGCTATCGAGCAAGAGAGTGGCTTTGACCGAATTTTCGGCCGAAGCTCGCTGTTCGTCGCGCATCTGGTTCCAATCGATGCCGGCTTGACTCGGATCGATCCCTCTTTGGTGCAAGTCCCTGGCGGCCGATTCCAGCCTGCCTTGGACCTCATAGTCCACGAGCATTCCCGGGGCGTCGAACGGGTTGGCCTTGACCAGTTGCTCGAGAAGCTGGCTGCGCAAGTGTTGCTCGTCCTCGTTCCGGGCGCGAGCCTCGGCCTGCTTGCGGAGCTCGGCGCGCACGTCCGCGAGGGTGTCGAACTCGCCCACGTCTTTGGCGAGCTCGTCGTCGGCCTCCGGGAGCACTTTCTCCTTCAGCTCTTTGAGGGCGAAGACGCCGGAAAAGGTCTTGCCGGCCCGCTCCGGATCGTCGAGCTCCGCGGCGAAGCTGACAGAGAATTTGAGCTCGTCGCCGGGATGCGCGCCCTGGAGCTTTTCGTGAAGCCCCGGGTGGTAGGCCTCGGAGCCGACTTCGAGAGACACCCCTTCGTGCGTCTTCGTGTCACCGTCTCCATCCCGAGTCTCGGTCAGGTCACCCACGACGATATCGCCGTCTTTGGCCCCTCGATCTTCCACTGGATCGAAACGGGCGTGTTGCTCGCGCAAATGATCGACGCCGGCGTCGATCTGCTCTTCGGTGACTTCCGTCTTCTGCTCGGTCGCGGCCAGGCCTTCATAGTCCTTGGCCTCGATCTTGGGCATGACTTCGAACGAAGCGCGAAATCGAAGCGGCTTGCCGAGCTCGGATTCCAAGTTGCTGATCCGAGGATCGCCGAGCGGGTGAATCTCGCGCTCCTCGAGCGCATCTCTCAGCGTTTGCTCCACTAGATCCTGGACCGCTTGATTGAGAACGTCCGAGTGGAATCGATTTCGGATGATGTCTTTGGGTGTCTTACCTTTGCGAAATCCCGGGATCTTGACGGTGCGACGGAGGCGAGTGACTCCTTTTTCGAATTCTTCGGCAAGCGTTTCTGAGGCTAGCTCGACATCGAAGTGCCTTAGCGCGCTGCCTTCTTCTACGTAATCTACTTTCAATCTCGTGGATCTCCTCGCCGTACTGCCGGCTACTTCTCGTGCTCCCTCGCCCGCCTCAGAATCGGATCCTGGTGCGAAAGGGGGGACTCGAACCCCCACGGGTTGCCCCACTGGATTCTAAGTCCAGCGCGTCTGCCGGTTCCGCCACTTTCGCAAACACGCTCCAGGCGCTTTGCGGCGCATGATGCGTGGATGGGATTTGCGGTCGCGAGAGAACAAGAAGAAGCCAGAGTCGACCGTTTATTTTAGACGTAGAGTCGGATCCCGTCAACGAGGACCCGCGATCCCCCTTGGACTTCACTCCCCTAAGGAGGCATGAGTAGATATAATCCCTCGCAGTTCAGGAGGATCCGGTGCTCCCACCGCTTCGCGCGCTCGTCGCTCTCGCTATCGCTTCCGTAGGCTACTCGTGGCAGGAAGAGGCCTCGGCTCCTGTATACCCATCGCCGAGAAACGCGAGCTACGCCATCGAGGTCGAGCTCGACCCTGAGCGAAAGACGCTGTCGGGGAGCGCAGTCATCACCTGGCGCAATATCCAGCCTCTCGCGACGGACGAGCTTCGACTACATCTTTATTGGAACGCGTGGCGCAACAATCGCAGCACGTGGCTTCTCGAGTCGCGGCTGCGGCCTTCGGGCCGAAACCGTCGAAGCCCCGGGGAGGGCGACTGGAGCTATTCCGACATCACCGCCATCGAGCTCGTCCGGGATATCGGCGTGCCTCCGGTCGATCTGAGTGCCGGCACTCGCTTCGAGGCCCCGGACGACGGGAACCCGGACGACCGTACGCTGCTCGTGGTCTCCCTCCCGGCTCCGGTTGCTCCCGGCGAGACTGCCCAGGTCAGGATCCGCTGGCAGGCGAAGATTCCCCGGACCTTCGCGCGCACGGGATTTCGCGGTGACTTCTTCTTCATCGCTCAGTGGTTTCCCAAAGTCGCCGTTTTCGAGGCCGACGGTTGGAATGCGCACCAGTTTCACGCCGGCACGGAGTTCTACTCCGACTACGGAGAGTACGACGTCCGCATCAAAGTACCGACCGGCTATGTCGTCGGCGCGACCGGGCGAGAAGTCTCGCAGCTCGACGGAGCCGACGGGATGACCACCCACCGCTACCGTCAGGCCGATGTCCATGATTTCGCGTGGACCGCGAGCCCCGACTTCGTCGTGGTCTCGAAACAGTTCAACGAGCCGCCCTTGCCTCCGGTGGACATGCGTCTGCTCTTGCAGCCGGAGCACCGCGACCAGGCCGAGCGCCACTTCGACGCGACCTCCGCGTGCTTGCGCCTGTACGGCACGTGGTTCGGCGTCTATCCCTACGGCCACTTGAGTATCGTGGACCCTGCCTTCGGAAGCGGCGCCGGAGGGATGGAGTACCCGACTCTCTTTACCGCGGGGAGTCGGCTGTTCAACCCTCCGGATGGAGGCTCCCCCGAAGGGGTCACGGTGCACGAGTGCGGTCATCAGTTCTGGTATGGACTGGTCGGCAACAACGAGTTCGAGCACGCCTGGCTCGATGAAGGGTTCAACACGTTCTCGACCGCGCGAGTCATGGAGGAGCAATACGGCCCACGCACGCTCGTGAGACGTTATTTGAATCCGCGCGGAGCCGGAAGCTTGGGCGGCTTCCTGCCGGTCGTCTTCGACGGGATCGAGCGCGATCGCTTGGTCGGTGGGAATCGACTCGACGGCTACCGTGAAGCGGCGACCCGGGACGAACAATCCACTCCCACCTATCTCTACGATCCCGCCACCGGGGGCGCCCACAGCTACAACAAGACCGCGCTGTGGTTGACGACGCTCGAGCGTTACCTCGGGTGGGACACGCTACGGCGCGTACTGTCGACGTTTTTCGAGAGGTATCGATACGCTCATCCGAGCCCGGCCGCGTTCTTCGAGGTCGCGAACGAGGTGAGCGGCCAAGACCTGACTTGGTTCTTCGACGAGGTCTATCGCAGCTCGAATGACTTCGACTACGCGGTAGGACGGATCGCGAGCGAGCGTCTGGAAACGCAGGGGCTCTTCGAAGACGGCGATCGCCTGGTCTATCGCAAGGGCGACCCGAAAGAGAGCGCCTATCGGACCGAAGTCGTCTTCGAGCGACGCGGGGCGGGACGGTTTCCGGTCGAGCTACTGCTGGTGTTCGAAGACGGCTCGGAAGCTCGCGAGTTCTGGGACGGGCGGGCACGCTGGAAGCTCGTCACGGTCGAGGGCGACGTTGCATTGAGCCACGCAGTCGTGGACCCCGAGAGAAAGCTCGCGCTCGATCTCTTTTACTCGAACAACTCCAAGCGGCTCGAGCCGCGATCGGCCCTCCCGGCGCGCAAGTGGGCGTCTAAGTGGATGCTGTGGCTCCAGGACTTCATGATCACATTCGCGTTTTTCGGCTGAGGTCTCACTAGATGACATCTACGGGTGCCGCACTTCGAGGTCTAGCAACGGTCCTCGGCTCGCCCACGCTCGTTTTCTGGCTGTGGCTCGTGAACTTCGTCATCGCTGCGCCTGCCGCTTTCGTGATGTCGCAATCTCTCGACGCGTCCATGGGCGGGAGTCTCGTGAGCGACACGATGCGGGACGGTTTCGATATGGGCTGGTACGGGGAGTTCCGATCGCAAGCCTCGGAGTTCGAACGGTCGTTCATCCCCACGATCACCGGGGCGGGAGCCTGGTTCGAGAATATCGAGTCCTGGTTCAACGCAACGTTGTTCGAGCTCCATCCCGCGCTCTTGACGATCGGAATCCTCTACGCCGTGACGTGGTCCTTTTTCTCCGGGGGCATTCTGCATCGCTACGGAGACGGCGGAGGTTTGTTTCGGCTGGGGGAGTTCTTCACCGCGAGCGCGTCTTTCAGCTTGCGCTTCGTGCGCCTCGCGGCTCTCGCCGGAGTGCTGTATTACTCGATCTATAAACTCTCCGGATTCTTGTTCCGGTCGGTCGTCGAGCGCACCAAAGACATGACGGCGGAAGAATCGGTGCTCGCCTACGTACTCGCGGCGAGCTTGCTGATCGTTTTTCTGCTCACCTTCGTCAACATGATCGTGGACTACGCGCGTATCGCTACCTATCGTGAGAACCGCCGGAGCATGGTGCTCGCGATGGTCAAGGGCGTCGGCTTCGTGCTGTCCCACCTCGGTCGCTCGACGGTGTTGTATTACGGTCTCGGCGCTTCCGGTCTCGTGCTCCTGTTGCTCTATCACGCCATGGCGCCGGGCGTCTCGCCGTCGACGACCACCGGCGTCTTTCTTGCCTTCGTGGTCGGGCAAGTGTTCGTTTTGCTCAAGCTCGTCTTGCGATTGACGTTTTTCGCGAGCCAACTGAGCTTGTACGACGCCGAGACCTGGTAGCGCGGGCGCCACTCTCGGGGGCGGTCCGAGGCATTTTTTCTGAACCCTGGCCGGCCGGCTTTCGTCTATCCCGGCATGAGCGTTTTCGAGCTCCGTCAGGATGTCGTCGTCGCCCTTCGATCCCTCCGATCCCGCCCGAGCTATGCGTTGGTGGTCGTCTTGACCCTGGGTCTCGGTATCGCGGCTAACTCTCTAATCTTCAGCTTCATGAATCCTTATCTCATCCGTGAGCTGCCTTACGGCGAGCCCGAGCGTCTCGTGCAGCTCGGCCAGGTCGATCCGGTCCAAGGATGGGACGGTGCGCGATTCTCCTTGCCGCAGTTCGAAGACTGGAAGGAGCGAAGCCGTTCTTTCGACGACCTCGCGGCCTATTACTACGGCGTTCGAAATCTCACGGGCGAGCAGGGCGCGACGCAAGTCATGACGGGGGTCGTGAGCGCGAACCTGTTCGACGTGCTCCGAGTCGATGCCGCTATCGGCCGAACGTTCGCCCCGGGTGAGGACGGCGCCGGAGGTGCCAACGTGGTCGTGCTGCGCCATGGACTTTGGATGCGTCGCTTCGGGGGCGACCCGGCGGTGCTCGACCGGTCGATTCTCATCGATGGGACACCCCACACCGTCGTGGGCGTGATGCCTCCCGATTTCAACTTTCCGTTCGGCGGTGTTCGCATGTGGGTGCCGCTCCGAGAATCGGCACGGACGGAGCCTCGCGGCCGAACATTGTTTCTTCCGGTCGGTCGGTTGAAAGCGGACGTCACGCTCGAGCGCGCGGCCGAGGAGCTCGAGTCGATCCAGCGAGAGCTCGGTGAGCTCTATCCCGACGCGGACAAGAAGTTCGCCGGGGTGAACGTCCAGCCGTTGCGAGCCGCCCTCAATTTCGGTTACGACATGATGCTCGTCGCGTTTACCGTCCTTCTCGCCGCCGTGGGCTTCGTGTTGCTGATTGCCTGTGTGAATGTCGCAAGCCTCACGATGGCCCGGGCGAGCGCCGTCACCCGAGACGTCGCTCTGAGGCGAGCTCTCGGGGCAGGCCGTGGTCGCATCCTTCGGCAGCTCTTGACCGAGAGCGTGGTGCTCGCGGCCGTCGGAGGTGTCATCGGCGTCGTCGTCGCGCAGTTCGGGGTGCGCTTCGTCGGCCCCCTCATTCCCGAGGATATCTTTAGAATCGGCGAGTTCACGCTGGATCGAAACGTCTTGTTGTTCTCTGCGGGTGTGACTCTCGCGACGCCGGTTATCTTCGGGTTACTGCCCGCCCTCGGGTTGTCGAAGACGGATTTGGTCTCCGCGCTGAAATCGGGGAGGGGGGTGTCCCGAGCGTCTACGGCGAAGCGACGGATGTTGGTGGTGGTCGAGGTCGCCATGGCGATCGTGTTGATTGGAGCGACGGGTCTCATGCTGCGGAGCTTCATGGAGCTCCAAAACGTCGACCTGGGCTTTCGGCCGAGCGGGGTCTTGACGGTCCACGTCTCGCCGCCCGAGAGCGACTACCCCGGAGAAGAGGCCGTTCAGGCGTATTACGACCGAGCAGAGACGGAGCTGGCGTCGCTGCCGGGCATCGAGGTCGTGGGGCAAACGAGGCCGCTTCCGATGAACCACGCGACTTGGACCCTGCAGTTCGCGCGTCCGGGCCGAGCTCCGGCGACGCCCGAAGAGTGGCCCGTCGCGCATCGTTTCAATGTCTCGTCCGGCTATTTCGACGCCATGGGGGTGGCGTTGTTGTCCGGTAGAGGCATCGAAGAGACCGATCGATCGGAAGCGCCCGCCGTCGTCGTGGTCAGTCGATCGTTGGCCGAAGCGCACTGGCCGGGCGACAATCCGGTGGGCGAATCGCTTTGGGTCGGAGACCCGACCGAGCCCCTCGAGGCGACCATCGTCGGTGTCGTCTCGGATGTGACGCATGAGGGTTTCGAGAGCTCGCTACGCCCTCAGCTCTATCGTCCGTTGCATCAAAGCCCCAACGTGAGCCGGTTCTTCGTCCTTCGCCATTCAGGGGCAGGGGGCGCGGATGCCGGTGCCGTCGTGGCTTCGGTCCGCTCCGCGCTTGCCCGGGTCGATCCCAACTTACCCCTCGAGATTCGGCCCATGGGCGATGTCGTAGCCGAGAACACCCTTCAATGGAGCATCGGCTCGGTCCTGCTCGGCGTGTTCGGCCTGGCAGCGTTGTTCTTGGCGAGCCTGGGCATCTACGGTCTGATCGCGTACTCGGTGGCCGAGAGACGTCGTGAAATCGGTATTCGCATGGCTTTGGGCGCGACGGCGTCGGACATTCGGAACGTCATCGTCGGCGAGGGGCTGAGATTGACCGTCACGGGTATGGGCATCGGTCTCGTTCTTGCCGCCGTGGCCGCTCGGATGATGGCCACGATGCTGTTCGGCGTGAGCCCGTTCGACCCGGTGACGTTCGTCGCGGTGGTGTTGATTTTTCTGTCCACCGCTCTCGTTTCGAGCTTAATACCTGCAGCAAGCGCCGCCCGAACCGAGCCCATCGGCGTCTTGCGGGACGATTAGTCCGAACCTGGCCCGAGATCCCGGCTGGAGGCTTGCCGGCGTATTCGAGCCGGACTCGCGTTGGGGGGACTCTCTCCGGCCGTAGTGAGCCCGTCTGGACCGTCCCCTAAACGCCGTTAACGGGTTGTTAACATTATGTAATGAGCGCGTTCTGCTGTTGCATCGGCGGGGACGCTCCAGTTAAACTTAAGGCCCAAGAGTACCCGGGGAGGTATGGCTCTGTTGAGGCGTTCGAAACTACCGAAGTCGCTGCTAGCCAGTGGTTTGACTGCCGTCTCGTGGGGGCTCGGCCTGTCGGCCTTCGCGGCGCCCACACCGGCCAAGCCGCCGGCAGCCTCGTTTTCCGAACTGAACGATGTCGTGCAAGCAACCTGCACGGCTTGTCACAACGACACGACGCTGCTCGGCAACTTGTCGCTGGATGATTTCGACGTCGCTGCCGCGGCGGATAAAGCCGAAGTTTCGGAGAGGATGATTCGCAAGCTCCGTGCGGGAATGATGCCTCCGCCCGGTATCCCGCGACCCGAGGGAAACGCTCTGACGGATCTCGTCGAGACCCTGGAACGGGAAGTCGATACTGCCGCTGCAGCGGACCCGAACCCGGGACGGCGTCCTTTCCAGAGATTGAACCGACCCGAGTACGAGCGGGCGATACGCGACCTTCTCGCCCTCGAGGTCGAAGCGGGTGATTGGCTCCCGCTCGACACGATGAGCTCCAACTTTGACAACATCGCGGATGCTCAGACGCTGTCGCCGATGCTTCTGGAGGCCTATCTCAACGCCGCGAGTGACATCAGCCGACTCGCGATAGGCGACGGCAACGCTCCGTCGGTCGATGTTACCTACACGAACCCGATTTATCTCTCGCAGCACCCTTGGAATCAATTGGATGGCGCGCCTTACGGCACCCGTGGCGGCATGGTCGTAGACCACGTGTTTCCCGCCGATGCCGAGTACGTCTTCGAGATGACTTTTGGCGCCGGCGACAACACGGAGTTCGAGGACCTCGACCTTTCGGTCGATGGTGATCGTGCCGCGCTCATCATGTATACGAAGACGGTGGGCGGCGCGGACGGACGCGGTGGCACTCCGATCAAGTCAGAGCCCATCTTCGTGCGCGCGGGGCAGCACAAGGTCTCCGCCGCGTTCATTCGAAGAATGGACGGCCCCTATGAGGACCTGATCCGGCCCCACGACTGGTCGTTCGCCGGTGGTGGCTCCGGGGGCGCAGGTGTTACGACGCTTCCGCATTTGCAGAACTTGATTATCGGCGGTCCGTTCAACATTACAGGACTCTCCGATACCCCGCCGCGGCGGGAAGTCTTCTCCTGCCGACCGACGACGGCTAGCGAAGAGCGTCCTTGCGCCGAACAGATTCTGACGAACCTTGGCACCGAAGCCTATCGGCGTCCGATCACTGATAACGATATCGAAGGGCTCATGAGCTTCTACGACTCGGGAGCGTCGAAAGGCGGTTTCGAGATCGGCGTGCGCACCGCACTCGAAGCGATCCTCGCGAGCCCGAACTTCGTGCTCCGGCTCGAGCGCGAGCCCGACACGGCGGATGCCGATACCGGCTACCGCATTCCGGACTTGGACCTCGCATCCCGGCTGTCGTTCTTCTTGTGGGGTACACCGCCGGATGACGAGCTCCAGAGCGTGGCTGCGGCGGGTCGTCTGACGGCCGAAGGCGAGCTCTTACGGCAGGCGCGTCGCATGCTCGCGGATCCGCGAGCCGGTGCGCTCGGTAGTCGATTCGCGGCGCTTTGGTTTCGGCTCGCGGACTTGTACAAGGTGCGCCCCGACCCCAACTTCTATCCGAACTTCGACGAGAACTTGGCGAAGACGATGCAGCAAGAGACGGAGACGTTCTTCGCGAGCCTCGTTCGTGAGGACCGAAGCCTGCTCGACCTCTTCCGCGCCGACTACACTTTCGTGAACGAGCGGCTCGCCAAGCATTATGGGTTTCCCGGCGTTGCGGGCAGCGATCTCCGACGCGTCTCCTATCCGGATGATCTGCGCAAAGGTCTCCTCGGTCACGGCAGCGTGCTGGTCTTGACGTCGATGGCGAACCGCACGTCTCCGGTGCTCCGTGGCAAATGGGTGATGGAAGTGTTGATGGGGACTCCGCCGCCACCGCCGCCGCCGGACGTTCCCGATTTGGACGCGACCGAAGGAGCGACCGGAGGTCGCCTGCTGACGACGCGACAGCGGCTCGAGCTTCACGCCGCGAACCCGTCGTGCAACGCATGCCATCGTTTCATGGACCCCATTGGGCTCGCGCTCGACAACTTCGACGTCACCGCGAAATGGCGTCAGCGCGAGAACGGCGCGCCCTTGGACACGCAAGGCACTTTCTATGACGGCACCCCCATCTCGACCTTGCCGGAGCTCGTAGAGGCGCTTTTGGGTCGGCCGACGCCGTTGGCCCGCAACTTCACGGAGAATTTGCTCGCCTATGCGCTCGGGCGGCGGGTCGAGTACTTCGACCAACCCACCGTTCGAGCCATCACGGCGGAGGCGGCCGACAATGACTACCGCATCTCGTCCTTTATCTTGGGCGTGGTGACGAGTCCACCTTTTCAAAAGAAACGAGAGATTCCCGCGGTCGAAGCATCAGCCGGCGGGCAGCAGTAGCTCTAAACTCGAAAAACTGGAGGATACAAAATGGCGTATATCACTGGAAAGCACTTGCACCGCCGCACCTTTCTTCGGGGCCTCGGCGCTTCCGTGGCGTTGCCCCTGCTCGACGCCATGATCCCGGCGGGTAGCCGCGCTCAGGCTGCGACGACGGCCGCGACCGATAGGACACCGCTCGTGTGTATCGAGGAAGTACATGGGCTGCCCGGGTGTAACGAGTGGGGCGCGACCCAGAATCTCTTTGCCCCGGCCACCACCGGTCCGGACTTTGAATTGTCGGACATCAACGCGCTGAGCCCGCTCAAGCCCTATCAAGATCATCTGACGATCATCAGCAACACCGACGTCCGGATGGCGGAAGCTCATTCGCCGCCGGAGATCGGGGGCGATCATTTCCGTTCGAGCGCGGTGTTTCTGACGCAGTCCCACCCCAAGCAGACCCAGGGCTCGGACATCCTGGCGGGCACGTCCATGGATCAGCTCTACGCTCAAGAGTACGGCCAGGACACGCCCATGCCTTCGATGCAGTTTTGCATCGAGAATTTGGACCAAGCCGGTGGCTGCACGTACAACTACTCTTGCGTCTACACGGACTCGATCAGTTGGGCGTCTCCGACGGAGCCCCTGCCGATGATCCGCGATCCGCGGGTCGCCTTCGACATGCTCTTCGGGGCGGGCGGCTCACCGGAAGAACGTGCCGAGCGGCGCACGACCCGGCGCAGCATCCTCGACTGGATCTCGAAAGACGTCACTCAGGTGCGAGCGGAGCTCGGCGCGATGGACCGGCCGCGTCTCGACCAGTATCTCGAGAACGTGCGGGAGATCGAGCGCAGGATCGAGATGGTCGAAGCGCACAATAGCGGCGGTGAGCAGCGAGCGTTGCCGGAGGCCCCGGCGGGCGTTCCGGATTCGTTCGCCGAGCACATGCGTTTGATGTTCGACCTCCAGGTGCTCGCCCTCGAGACCGACATGACCCGGGTCCTGTCGTTCAAGCTCGGTCGCGACTCCCAGAATCGGGTCTTCCCCGAGAGCGGCTCCGATCGACCGTTCCACCCGGCCTCGCATCACGGAAACAAGGAAGACAATATCCTCGACTTCAACACGATCTGTCGCTACCGCATGAGCATGCTGCCGTACTTCCTCGACAAGCTCAAGAACACGATGGAAGATGGCACGTCGCTCCTCGACAAGTCGATGATCTTGTGGGGCTCCCCCATGGCGGATGCGAATATCCATAACCATCGCCGTTGTCCGATGGTTCTATTGGGTCACGCCAACGGGAAGCTCGCGGGGAACCTTCACTTGAAGGCGGCCGACGAGACTCCCATGGCGAACGTCATGCTCACCATGCTCGAAATGTTGGGTGTGGAGCAAGCAAGCTTCGGCGACAGCACGGGCCGCTTCGACCTTAGCGGCGCCGCGACCTAAAGACTCGTCTAGCTTTTCGGAGGCAGAGAATGAAACGGATCTTGGCTGTGATGGCGATGTTCGCCATCTGTGCTTCGTTCTTGGGTGTGACTTTGGCCTCGGCTCCTGCCGCGGCGCCGGTCGCCGATGCGGCGGAGCTCGCTGAAGTCGACCTCGTGCGTGAGTTGCTACAAACCGGTGCTGACGTGAACGCCTCGCAAGGCGACGGCATGTCCGCTCTTCATTGGGCGGCCCAACGAGGCCAGCTGGAACTAAGCGAAATGCTCGTCCTCGCGGGCGCGAACGTCAAGGCGGTGACCCGCATCGGCCACTACACGCCACTGCACGTAGCGAGTCGGGAAGGCAAGGGCGATATCGTCGAGATCCTGCTCGACGCCGGCGCTGATGCGAGTGCGAGATCCACGGTCAGCGGCGTCACGCCGCTCCATCTCGCGGCCGGCGCCGGAAGCTCGGAAGCCGTCGAGGCCCTGATCGCGCATGGCGCTGACGTCAATGCGAAAGAAGGCGCTTGGGGGCAGACTCCCCTCATCTTCGCGGCGGCGAACAACCGGGTGCGTGCCATCCAAGCTCTATTGGCACACGGCGCGGATCCCAACGCCGTCACCAAAGTCGTCGATCTCAAAGCTCACGAAAAACTGCTCGAGGCCGGAGAGAATCGTCGCGACCGCGTCATGCGCTCGTTTAGGACCAAGGATCAACTGGACAACGGCGATGCGCCAGTGAGCGCGACACAGTTTCAGGCGGCTGTTGCGGCGGAGCGCGATCTCCTCATCACGGGAAAGCTGCCGGACAAAGACGAAAGTGATGGACGGCGACGCTTCCGTTCACGACTCGCGCTCGAAACGAAAGGTGGGCTCACGGCTCTTCTTCACGCGGCACGCCAGGGGCATGTCGAAGCAACGATGGCGCTTCTCGACGGCGATGCGGACATCAACCAAGTGGGGGAAGGCGACGGTACCAGCCCGCTCCTCATGGCGACCATCAACGCCCAATACGATCTTGCGGTGAAGCTCATCGAGCGCGGCGCGGATCCCAATATCCCCGCGACGCTCAACGGGGTGACCCCGCTTTGGGCCGCCGTCAACTCGCAATGGCAACCGCGCACCCGTTTCCCTCAACCGCAAGAGCACGGGTTCCAAGACGCGACTTACTTGTCCGTCATGGACGCGCTCCTCAAAGCGGGCGCGGATCCGGACGCCCGGATCACCGGGCACCCTTGGTACATGGTCTACACCGGCTGCGGCAATCGTAATTGTGGTCTCGAGTACACTGAGGGGTCGACGGCCTTTTGGCGTGCCGCGTATGCGACGGATGTCGAGGCGATGCGCCTTCTCGTCTCGCACGGCGCCGACCCCGATATTCCGTCCTTCACGCCGCCCCCGACGCCGCCTCGTAGCGGCACCGTGGCGGAGATATCGGATGACGCACCGCCGCCGGCTCAGCCATTCGGTCCCGGCCTGTGGCCCGCGACGAACCACGATTTGGTCAAGACCGACCCCTCCGGGCTTCCTAAATCGAAGCCCGGCGAACCGGGCGTCTACCCCATTCACGCGGCTTCGGGAGTGGGCTATGGGGAAGGCTTCGCTGGAAACGCCCATCGGCACGCGCCGGGCGCGTGGTTGGACGCGGTCAAGTATCTCGTCGAAGAGCTAGGCGTCGACGTCAACTCTCGAGACTATAACGGCTACAACGCCTTGCATCATGCTGCGGCGCGAGGCGATAACGAGATGATCCGCTACCTCGTCGAAAAAGGTTGCGACGTCACTGCCGTCAGTCGCAGCGGCCAAACGACGGCGGATCTCGCGAACGGTCCGGTGCAGCGCGTTTCTCCGTTCCCGGAAACGGTGGCACTTCTCGAGAGCCTCGGCTCTAAGAACAACCACAACTGTGTGACGTGTTGAGCCTGACGACTCGGGCCGCTTTCGTCGTCGCCGTCGTGGTGGCGAGTAGTGCCGTCACGCCTAGTGCGGGCTTTGCTCAAGACGCGCCGCCCCCGTGGGTCCAGCTGAACGTGGTGGATGTCGACCCCACGATGGTCGACGAGTTCATCGCTATCCAACGGGAGTTCACCGAGCGAGCGAAAAAAGACAAACGCCCGTGGCGAACGGTCAGCCGCACCGCCGTTTTTGGGAACACGTATCGATTCCTCATCGCGGCGCCGCTGGACAACCTTGCCACTCTCGACCGGCAAGGCTCGGAAGATCCGGTGGAGCGGTCTCTCATCAACCGGGTGCAGCGATGCATCACCGGTCGGACCGCCTACGCCGTGCGAGTTCTCTACGAAGCCAGCAACCCGCTTCCAGAGGACGAGGAGCCGGACCTGATGGTGGTCAATCTGGCGACGGTCTCACCGGGCCGTGAGCAAGAGTACATGGACATCATGCGGTCGGACTTTCTCCCTCATTTCGAGGACGAGAAGATGCACCAAGTGACAGGTGCGGTCTCGATCGGCGGTGAGGGAGGCTTTCTCCACATTTTCTACGTCAGCAACTTTGCGGAGCTCGACCAGGGCTCTCCTGCGATGCGCGGGATGAGTGCCGAAGGGGCGCAGGCCGCCACCAAGAAGTTCTCCGGCGTCGTCAGCCGTAACGAAGTCTGGACCGCTCGCGTCGTCGCCGAAGCCAGCTACAGCGCTCTCCCCAAGGAAACAGATAGCGACGCGAAGCCCCAATGAAGAAGATCGACTGGTACTACCACCGCAACGGTTGAACGAGCTGTGGAAGAGCGTCCAAGTTCATGGACGCCAAAGCGCTCGAGCCCAAGCAAATCGTTCCTGCGTCGCGAAAGCTCAGCCGTGACGATGCCGTTCAGCTCATCGAAGGGGCAAAGCGGGTGATCGTGTCGAAGGGCAAGAAGGTCCGCCGTTTTCCGGGCGGAGCTGCGACGGAAGAAGTGGTGGAAGCTTTGCTGGGTCCGACCGGGAATTTGCGCGCTCCTACTCTGCGGGTCGGCAAGACCCTCCTCGTCGGGTTCGATGAAGCGACCTACGAGGACGTCCTCGGTAGCTGAGCGGTCGCCAAAGAGCCCCATCGTGAGCGCGAGTTCCGGCGGCGCGGTTTGTCCGAGCTGCGGCGCGAC
>JAJCXL010000091.1 GCA_029263435.1 Acidobacteriota bacterium
CCAACCAAGACTGCCAAGTCACGATGAGGAGACTACGATGAGCACGAACATGTCCAATGCGATGGTGCAAGAGTTCACCCATGAGGCCGCGACCACGCGCAAGCTGTTGGATCGGCTACCCGAAGACAAGATGTCGTGGCAGCCCCACGAGAAATCCATGACGCTCGGGCGTTTGGCGGGCCATCTCGCTGAGATCGCGGAGTGGGGAGGAACCATCGTCAACGACGATCTCTTCGACATGGACGCGGGTGAGTACAAGCCGAAAGAGTTCGCCACGAAGAAAGAAGTCCTCGAGTGCTTCGACGCGAGCGTCGAGGAGTTCAAAAAGACGCTCTCCGGAAAGAGCGACGAGCATCTGATGAAGACCTGGAAGATGAAGGCGGGCGGGGAAGTCATGCTCGAGATGCCGAAAGTGGCCTGTCTGCGGAGTTTCGTCTTGAGTCACGCGGTACACCATCGGGGCCAGTTCAGCGTGTATTTGCGCGAGAACAACGTGCCGATCCCGTCCATCTACGGACCGAGCGCCGACGAGCCCATGTAGAAGATTTCGAGCCCGGTCTCGAAAAAGCGCCACCCGGTGGCGTGATTCATCCCTCATTGGCGTAGTTCTCAGTGTGGAGGATCTAAGCCAATGAAAGTTACCGCTACGGCGGCAGTCGTACTCTCGGCTGCCGCCGTCTTTGCTCAACACACCGAACACGACCCTCGAGCCCTCGCGACCGATCCGCTGGACGCCGGGGTACAGATAGCCCCCGTGCTTCCTGGCACGGGTGAGAACCACTTTCCCATCACCACCAGCTCCGAGCGCGCCCAGCTATTCTTCGATCAAGGGCTGCGCCTCACCTACGCGTTCAACCATCAAGAAGCGCTCCGCTCGTTCAAAGAAGCGGTGCGCTTGGACCCCGAGGCCGCGATGGCCTACTGGGGCTGGGCGCTCGTGCTCGGGCCGAACTTGAATCTTCCGATGCGGCCGGATGTCGTGACTCAAGCTTACGACGCCGCTCAGAAGGCCGCCGCTCTAAAAGACAGAGTCTCGGAAAAGGAGCGCGCGCTCATCGTGGCGCTGTCCCGGCGATATCGGAAAGACCCCGACGCGGAGCAGGCTCGCTTCGACGTGGCCTACGCGAAAGGGATGAAGGAGGCTCACGAGCGCTTCCCGAAGGATAACGACATCGCGACCCTGTATGCGGCCTCGCTCATGAACCTCTCCCCGTGGAACTACTGGACCGAGGACGGACGACCCAAGGGCTACACCGAGACCTTCTTGTCTGCGCTCGAAGGGGCCATGGAGCGCGACCCGAAACACGAGGGTGCTCTTCACTACTACATCCACGCGGTCGAGTCGGTGGATCCCGCCCGCGGAGAGAAAGCGGCGGACCTTCTGACGGGGCTCGCGCCGGGCGCCGGGCATCTCGTGCACATGCCGTCTCATATCTACATGCGGGTCGGTCGCTATCGTGACGCGTTCGTCGCCAATGAGAACGCGACCCGAGCCGACGAGGGCTATATCGTCGCTTGCAGCAATCAAGGGATCTATCCCCTCACTTACTATCCGCACAACATCCACTTCCTCGCGTGGGCTGCGATCATGGAAGGAAAGAGCGCGGAAGCGCTCCGGGCTTCGCGCAAAGTCGCGGGTAACGTGCCCCAGGACATGCACGGCAATGACTGGGCGCTGTACCAGACGTTTCTCAGCATGCCGCTCTACACGATGGTGCGGTTCGGAAAATGGGACGACGTCCTGGCCGAGCCCCAGCCTAGAGCCGACGCGCATTATTGGACCGGCATCTGGCATTACGCGAGAGGTCTGGCGTTGACCCATCGCGGTCGGCTTGCAGAGGCGCGAAGCGAGCTCGCGTCGCTCGAAACGCTCGCCTCGGACCCTGCGTCGATGGAGACTCTCGTCGGGTTCAGCGATGCAAAGAACTTGCTTCGCATCGCAAAGAGCGTCCTTGCCGGCGAGCTCCACGCTGTCCAGAAAGACTACGACGCGGCCGTCGTCGCGCTCGACAGAGCCGTGCGCCTCGAAGAGAGCCTGCTCTATAGCGAGCCTCCGGACTGGTACTACCCGGTCAGGCACACCCTCGGCGCCGTGCTCCTTGAAGCGGGTCGAGCGGACGAGGCCGAGCGCGTCTTTTGGCAAGATCTCGCCAAAAACCCCGACAACGGCTACGCGCTCAAAGGATTGGCGTCGAGTCTCGAGGCGCAAGGCAAAAACGACGCGGCGGAGGTGGCGCGAGCACGCTTCGACAAAGCGTGGCAACACGCGGACGTCGAGCTACGCTCCTCGCGCTACTGACGAGGCGCGGGCCTCAGATGTCAGAGGGCGGACGCCTCTTGGGTCCTACTCGTGGCGAAGCGTCACGAGAGGATCCAAGCGCGCCGCCCTTCGCGTCGGTATGTAGCTCCCCGCGAGCGCGACACTTCCTAGCACCACAGCGGAGAGGATGAACACCGAAGGCTCACGCGTTCCGACACCGAACAGCAAGCTCTCCATCGCCCGGGTCGATAGCCAAGAGAACACGAGGCCGATCGAAAGCCCGGGCAACACGACGCGTCCCGCTTGCCGCAAGAACAAGCGCACGATGTCTCCTCGGCCGGCGCCTAGCGCCATCCGAATGCCGAGCTCCCGGCGACGCTGACTGACGGCGAAGCTCATCAGTCCATACACGCCGAGGGTCGCGAGCGTGAGCGCCAACGCGGCGAATAGCGACACGGTCAACGCGAGTGCCCGCGATGCGGAGAGAGACCGGTCTAGAAACTGTTGCGCGGTCTTGACCCCATAGAGGGGGAGCGTTGGGTCGAGCGACGACACGACATTTCGAAGAGACGCTTCGAGCTCTCGAGGCTCGGCGTCCGAGCGCACCAACAGAGTGATTCGCTGCGTGTCATTTTGTCGGAGTGGAAGGTAGAGGTAGGGGCTTGGATCCTCACCTAGAGTGAGGTACTTGCCGTCGCGGGCGACGCCGATGATCTCGACCGGCTCGCCGTCTCTCCGAAAGCGGAAGCTCCGCCCCACGGCGTTCTCATCGGGTGCCAACGTCCTTGCGAGCGTAGCGTTTACGACCGCGACCGCGCGCGTTTCGTGCGTATCGCGCGGCTCGAAACCTCTCCCGTAGAGAAGCGGCGTGCCGATGGTGTCGAAGTAGTCCTCATGCACAACGCTGTACAGCAAAGAGATACCCGACTCTCGATTCTCGGGGTCTGCTTCCCATGGAAACACCACCGCGCGCTCTTGATACGCGTCGAGCGGCAAAGGCGAAGCTAGGCTTGCTGCGGAGACGGCGTCTAGTCGTGTCACCCGATCGACGAGCCTTTGGTGGAACTCCCGCGCGGCGGGCTCGTCATAGCCACCGAGCCCGAGGTTGAAAGATGAGAGGAGCAAGCCCTCTGGATTGAAGCCGACATTCGCGTCCGCTTGATTGTTGAAGCTTCGGACGAGAAGAGTGGCGGTCACTAGAGCGACCAAGGAGAGCGCCAGCTGCGGGACGACGATGAAGCGTCGCCAGGTGGTGGTACGGGCTGCGCTGGGCGCCATCAGCGTATGGCCTGGGTCTTTTTTGAACGTCCTCACAGCGGGTAAGAACGCGGCGAGCATTGCGGCCGTGACCGAGACGCCGATGGTGAACCAAAGGACGCGCGTGTCCGGTACGAAGCCGAAATCGATCTCGAAATCGAGACGCGGCATGAGTCGGGTCGCCAGGTTCACGATGCGGCCGCTGAGCCAGAATCCGATGGCGCCGGCCGCGGTACACAGCGCAGCGCTCTCCAGGAATAGCTGGCGAAGGACCCTCGTTCGTGACGCGCCGAGCGAGACCCTGAGCGCCATCTCTTTTTCTCTCGCGAGCGAGCGCGCGACCGTGAGGCTCGCGACGTTCGCGCAGGCGATCAGCAAGACGATCCCGACGATGCCGAGCAAGAAGCCCGCCGCGACGGGCAGCGCGCCTCCGGTCATCACGTTCATGAAGGGCTCCACTTTGCGAGGCGCCGGCATAGCGTGAAGCTGCCAATCCTCGTTCGCATCCGGGTGGGCTCGTTCCAATCGGGCCGCGATGGTCTCTAGCGCGGCACTCGCCTCTTCGAGGCTCACGCCATCGGCCAGGCGGCCGCGGAGGTTGAGCCAGCTTCCGGTGCGACGCTCGAGAAGCTTTTCGTCGTCTGGGCGGATATCGCGGTGCCAAGCGAGAGGTACCCACAAGTCGGGAGAGAACGCGAGCATCTTCGCGCCCGTGAATCCTTGCGTGGCGACACCCACGATCGTGAAAGCGCGTCCATTGAGATCGACGTTCGTACCGACGATCTCCGGATCGCCTTGGAATCGCGTCTGCCAGAAAGCATGGCTCACGACGGTCACCGGAGTGCCGGCGTCTTCGCCGTTGAAGACGCGCCCCGGATCAGCTTTCACCCCCAGGCCATCGAAATAGTTGTCCGTGACGAGCTCGCTCCAAACGAGCTCCGGCTGACCCTGCGCGTTGAAGCTCACCGGCGCGC